>JAKEEX010000114.1 GCA_022616315.1 Myxococcaceae bacterium | reverse complement strand
TTGACGAGGTAGAGGTGGGGCGTGAGGGCCCACACCTCGCGCAGGATGCGGCGCGGCGCCGGCACGTGTGCACCCAGCGCCTCGCGAAGCATGGGCAGCACCTTGTCCTCGAGCCGCAGCGACGTGTCCATGACGAAGAGGGCCACGTCCGGGCGTAGCCGCCTCACCCTCTGGAGGAAGGCCTCGACTTCGCCCGATGCCAGGTGCTTCGGAGGAGAGGACTTGAGCTCCAGGTAGAGCAGCTTGCCCTCGGCCGTGGCCACCACGTCCAGGTCCCCGCCCACGCCCTCGGCGTGGAACTTGAGCCCGGTGGCCACGTCGAAGCCGAGCCGCACGCGGAGCTCGCGCGCCACGTACCACTCCAGCGTCCCGCCGAAGTTCTGCGCGGGGTGGAGCAACTTGAGTCGCTCGTCCTTCTCTCGCCGCGCCAGGCCCAGCTCTACCAGCTGCGTGGCATAGCCCTCCGCCTGCGCGGGCTTCAGGTACTGCGTCGCCTCTGAGGGAAGGAGCGGGCGCTGCGCGAGGATGAGCCCGCGCAGGAAGAGGCGGAAGGCGTAGTGGCCGAGGCGCTCGCAGAGACGTGACGCGCGTGCTTCGTCGAGGTTGTGCGGGAACGGCACGTCGAGCGACATGGGCCGGGGCTTGAAGCCACGGCGGATGAGCATCGCCACGGCCTCGCCGGGAGGCAGGGGCTGCGGAGGATGGGGCGGCGGTGCACCGGCGGCCTCCGCCTCGAGGTCGCGCGCCGTGCGGCGTCTTCGGCGTGGGGGCGGTGGGGTCGTCATGGTGGCACGGCCCCCTCACCCTTTTTCCCTCTCCCAGGGGGAGAGGGGACCGGTCCTCAGTAGTGACACCAGCCGGGGTCGGTCAGTCCCTCGCTCCTGGTGCAGGACTGGCCGGTGCCACACTGGGCGTTGGTCTCGCAGGCACACTTCCCGTTCTCGCACTGCTGGTCGACCGTCAGCCCGGCAACGCCGTCTTGAGGGCAGTGGGAGTCGGTGGAGCACGTGCAGCGCCCGGACCGGAGCGCGTTCACGGTCACCGCCTGGCATGTCTTGCCTGGCTTGCAGGCGATGCCACAGCCTCCGCAGTTCGACTGGTTGGCGCTGATGTCCACGCAGCTCGACCCACAGCACAGGATGGACGTGCTGGCGGCCGAGCACTGCTGAAGTGAGCAGTCCGCATCCCGGCAATCGGCCAGGCCATCACAGTCGTTGTCGACGCCGTCGCTGCAGGTGCGCTCGGTGGTCTCCGCAGCCCCGCCCTCCGGCGCGCAGACACACTGTCCTCCGTTGCAGGTCAGGGCCGGAGCGGCGCAGAGCAGGCGCTCGCAGTCCGGGTCCCCACAGTCGGCCAGCCCATCGCAGTCGTTGTCGAAGCCATCTCCGCAGGACTGCTCCGCTGGCTCGGAGGCGCCGCCATTTCCGGAGCAGGTACAGCTCGAGGCGCTGCAGCGCAGCCCGTGGACACCACAGTCCAGGCCGGCACAGTCCGGGTCCTCACAGTCGGCACGCCCGTCGCAGTCTCCGTCCTGGCCGTCCCCACATGTCTGCTCGAACACCTCGGGCACACCGCCATCGGGGAGACAGGTGCAGACGGAGCCGATGCAGTGGCGGTCGAGGCCGCAGGCCTGTCCGCTGCACGAGGAGTCCGCGCAGTCCACGAGGCCGTCGCAGTCGTCGTCGACGTTGTCGTCGCACCGGGGCTCTCCGGGCGTCACCTCTCCCGCGTCGGGAGGGCAGACGCAGGCGGTGGCATCACAGACGTACCCGGTGAGCGAGCAGGTGAGGCCTCCGCACCCCATGTCCTTGCAGTCGCGGCGCCCATCACAGTCGTTGTCACGCTGGTCGGCGCAGCTCAGCTCGGAGTCCTCCGGAGCCCCACCGTTGCCCGAGCAGGTGCAGGTCCCTCCGACGCACGTCTTCCCACCGAGTCCACACGCCAGGCCCGCGCAGGCCGGGTCCTCGCAGTCCGTGAGGCCATCGCAGTCGTTGTCGGCCCCGTCGAGACACGTGGCCTCCTCCACCTCCGGCACGCGCCCGTTCCCGACGCAGACGCACTTTCCGCCACCACACACCCTGCCATGCCCCGCGCACGTGAGCGCGATGCAGTCCGCGTCCGCGCAGTCCACCAGGCCGTCACCGTCGTTGTCCTGGCCGTCGCTGCACTGCTCGGGGACCTGCTGCTGCTCGCCACCGTCCGTCCCGCCGGCATCCGCCAGCGCCTCCGGGACACACTCTCCGCCCACGCAGACGTAAGGGGCCACGCACTGTTCGCTGCTCTCACAGGCGAAGCGGAGCTCGTCCAGTTGCTGCGTCACGCCGACACACGCCGCAACCACACCGAGCAGCCCGAGTCCTGCGAGCAGCCACCCCCTCATGGAAGCGCCCCCGTCACCACCAGCGCCCCCGGGCCCGGAGCCACCCGCAGCGTCTGGCCCCACCACCACACGCCGACCCCGCCCAGCGCCAGCACGGCCCCCGTGCCGAACAGCACGTTGGCCAGTCGCGCATCGTTGTGGCTCCGCGATCGCAGCGACTGCGCCTGGACCTGGGTGAGCCCCACGACCCGACCCTCTCCGTCCCGTGCAGCGGTGTCGAGCGTCTCCCGTGCCCCACGTGAGCGAAGGCCGAACACCGTCCCCGCGACGGCCGCCGAGCCCGCGACACCCCACAGGCCGTACGCTGCCCACCGGAAGCTCGGCTCCACAGGGGGGGGCGGCGGAGGCATGGGAGGCAGCGGCGCGGCAAGCGCGGGCGGAGGAGTCCGCACGGGCAGAGCGAGGAGCGAATCCGCCGAGCCCGCCCGCGCGAGCACCCCGTCGCGGTCTCCCAGCAGCTCCGCCCACCAGCCTTCGGCGGCGTCGGACGGGACGTCCACCTCGACGCGTGCCCCCTCCAGCTCTCCACCCACGGCGCGCCACTTGCCCGTCTCCGTGAGGAAGTGGAAGCGGACGCGGCGGGCCATGGACAGCGGGTCCGCCTGCACCTGCGCCTCCACCGCGTGCCTCGCAGGGACGGTGCTCGCCGCGAAGCGCAGCGGCCCCGCAGTCTCCAGCCAGGCCCGGCTCTCGGCGAACGCGGACTGGATGCGAGGGGAGTGCCGGGAGGCCAGGACGAATGACGGCTCGAGGACGAGGAGACGCCGGAAGGAGTCGTTCGCCGTGTCCAGCCGGTCCAGCACGGCGGCGGTCACCCCGCGCAGCTCCAGCACGCGCAGCAGGGTGGCGCGCTCGTTGTCCGGCCGCGAGAGCGCCTGCTCCAGCTCGGTGAGGGCCTCGCGGTACTTCAGCGCCTGGAGGTGCTGCTGCGCGCGCTCGAGGGCGGGGTTGGGCGGCTCCGCCGCAGAGGGCACGGCCAGGGACAGGAGGACGAGGACCAGCAACGCTGGTGAACGCATGGCGGCGGCGGATGCTAGGTGACTGGACTCGGCAGAGCGCCTGCCCCGGAGTGCAGGTGGCAGCGCTCCGTTCGCGGGTGCAAATCCGTCGGCGCCGCAGGGCCGCAGGCCCGTGTGTCCCGGAAGGAGCGCGACGGAGAGATGACGCACGCGGAGCAGGTACCCGCCCACGGCAGGACGCCAGCGGGGAGCCTGCAGGCCTTCGGCCAGTACCGGCTGGTGCGCAAGCTCGCCACCGGAGGGATGGCGGACATCTTCCTGGCGAAGCAGGTGGGGCCGCAGGGCTTCGAGCGCAACGTCGTCATCAAGCGGCTGCTCCCAGGGCTGGCGGAGCAGCCGGACTTCGTCGCGATGTTCCTCGACGAGGCACGGCTCGCGGCGCGTCTCGAGCACCCGCACATCGTCCAGATTCATGACCTGGGGGAGATCGACGGGCAGTACTTCCTCTGCATGGAGTACCTGGCGGGAGAGGACCTCTCGCACCTCCTGCGCAGCTCCCTCCAGCGCACGCTGCCCGTTCCTCTCAAGCTCGCGGCGCGCATCGTGAGCCAGGCGGCCCACGGTCTGCACCACGCGCACGAGCTCACCGACGAGCACGGCGAGCCGCTCGACGTGGTGCACCGGGACGTCACGCCCTCCAACCTCTTCGTCACCTACCAGGGCCACGTGAAGGTGCTGGACTTCGGGATTGCGAAGGCCAGCTCGTGCATCAGCACCACCGATGCGGGGACGCTGAAGGGCAAGGTGCTGTACCTCGCCCCCGAGCGGGTGATGGCCAGACCCGCGGACCGCCGGAGCGACGTCTACTCGCTGGGCCTCTGCCTCTACGAGGCGCTCACGCTGACCCGCCCCTTCTTGCGCGAGAACGAGCTCGCCATCCTCAAGGCGGTGCTCGACGGGACGTGCCCGAAGGTGAGCGAGCTCCGGCCCGACGTCCCTCCCGAGCTGGAGGTCATCGTTGCCAGGGCCATGGCGCGTCAGGTGGAGGAGCGTTACCAGAGCGCCGCCGAGCTGGCCGCGGACCTGGATGAGTATCTGCTCGGCTTCACCACCACCACCGTCAACGCGGAGATGCGGGCGTGGATGCGGGCCCTGGTGGGAGAGGAGCGCCTGCGCTCGCGGAGCCAGCTGCCGAGGTTGAGCGCGCTGCACCCGGCGATGCCCCGACTCTCCGACGCCAGCGCTTCCGGAGCGACGCCCGCTCCGGGAGCGAAGCCGCGGAGGCTCGGAGCGCCCACGCCTCCACTCCTGATGCCGCTCGAAGAGGCGCTGGAGGAGGTCACGGAGTACGAAAGCAGGGTGCTGCCGTGGAGCACGCGCAGGAAGAGAGGGGCCCTGGCCTCGGGTGTGGGTGCGCTGCTCCTCCTCACAGCGGTCGCGCTCTGGGTGACAGGCATCCTCCCGGGTGCACTGCTCCCTGGAGCGGAGGACTCTGCATCGGTCGTCGCGGGTGATGCGCGGAAGGAGTCACCGGCGCTCGATGCCCAGGGGCACATCCTTCTCGTCGAGAGGAAGGCCGCACTCCTGCCAATAACGGAGGACGCGCCGGACTGGAGCAGGAGGTCCGAGGCACGCCGTCGGGCCCCCACGGGCAGGCTCACGCTCGACACCGTGCCGTGGACCGACGTCTTCCTGGGGAATCGCCGCCTGGGGGAGACGCCGCTCGTGGAGGCGGTCCTGCCCGCAGGGCGTCACACGCTGCGGCTGGTCAACGAGCAGCAGGGCATCAAGACGACTCTGAAAGTGGAGGTGCGTGAGGGGAGGCTCACGGTCAAGCGCGTCGAGCTGTGAGCGACCGGACTCTTCGTGCGCTCGCGTGTCAGTGGAGCCGTGACTTTCGCGCGGCCTCGCAGCTGCGCAGCCTCGCCTCGAGGAACTCGCGCTCGGGGGCGGTGCCCACCAGGCGGAGGGCGTTCCGGTATTCAGTGGATGCCTCCTCGAAGCGCTCGAGACGGCGCAGGACGTCGGCGCGGGTCGCGGGGAGCAGGTGATAGCCGGCGAGCAGCTTCTCCTCCGCGAGTGCGTCCAGGAGCGGCAGCGCCGCCGCGGGGCCCTCCGCCATGCTGACCGCCGCCGCGTGGTTGAGGCGCACCACTGCCGAGGGCGTCTCTTCCACCAGTGCCTCGTAGAGCGACACGATGTGCCGCCAGTCCGTCTCCTCCCAGCTGGGTGCGTGCGCGTGGCAGGCAGCGATGCGGGCTTGCAGCTGGTAGGGGCCCGGCTCGCCGAGGGTCGCGGCCTCCTCGAGGACAGCGAGTCCCCGGGCCACACGGTCGCGGTCCCACAACCTCCGGTCCTGCTCGGAGAGCAGCACCAGCCGGCCCTCGGGAGTCACGCGGGCTGCAGCGCGGCTTGCGTGGAGCTCCATCAGCGCGAGGAGGCCCAGGACCTCCGACTCGCGCGGCATCAGCTCCGCCAGCAGCTCTCCGAGTCGCAGCGCGTCGGACACCAGCTCCTGCCGCACCAGTGCCTCACCGCGACTGGCCGAATAGCCCTCGTTGAAGATGAGGTACACGACGCCGAGGACCGCGGGCAGCCGCTCCGCGAGCTCCGTTCCGCGGGGCACCACGTACGGCACGTGCTTCTCCTCCAGCGTGCGCTTGGCCCGCACCAGGCGCTGGGCCATGGTGGACTCCGTGGCCAGGAAGGCGCGCGCCACCTCCGGCGTGGAGAGCCCACCCAGCAGCTGCAGCGTCAGCGCCACCTGGCTCTCCCGCGTCAACACGGGGTGGCAGCAGGTGAAGATGAGGCGCAGGCGGTCATCGGCCAGCTCGCGCGTGCTGGCGTCATGCTCGTCCATGGACAGGCCCACCTCCTGCTCGGCCTCCACCTGGAGGAGGGCCTTTCGGCTCTCCGCCGTCCTGCGCCGTCGCCGCCAGTCCAGGGCACGTCGACGCGCGGCGGTCATCAGCCATGCCCCCGGATTGCGGGGCATGCCCCTGGTGGGCCAGCGCTCGAGCGCGGTGAGGAAGGCGTCCTGCACGATGCCCTCCGCCGCGTCGATGCTGCCCGTGAGTCGCACCACCGTGGCGAGGAGGCGCGCACGCTCCCGGCGGTAGACGGTCTCGAAGAGCGCGTCGATGGCCGTCGTCCTAGGTGAGGGGGCGCACTTCGACGGGGCCGTACTCCGCGCTGGGGCACCGGGCTGCCCACGCCAGCGCCTCCTCGTGGGAGTCGACGTCGATGAGGTAGAAGCCGCCGAGAACCTCCTTCGTCTCCGCGAAGGGGCCGTCCACCGTCGTCACCTTTCCGGCGCGCTTCTGCAGCCGGGTGGCGGTGTTCTCCGGCTGGAGCCGCCCGGCCGCCACGAACTTCTTCTGCGCGGACAGCTCCGCGTGAAAGGCCTGGTGGCGCTCCACGAGCCTGCGGTCCTCCTCGGCGGACCACGCGAGCCCGGTCTTCTCCTCGGTGACGAGCAGCAGCATGTACTTCACGGCGACTCCTGGCACGGAAGGGACGGCCACCCGCGAGCAGCCGTCCCTTCCTGGCGGGGTGGACTTCCGTCGTTACCAGGGCTGGCCCGTGCCCGTCTCGACAAAGGCCTTGATGCTGGACATGAAGTGCTTCCAGCCGTCCGCCGTCATGTTGTACGACGACGCGCCCTTCTGGAACCCGGCGTGGACGAAGCGCAGCGTGGTGTTGCCACCGGACGCTGCCTCCAGCTCCCACGTCAGCGTCGTGCCGATCCACTCCGGGTTGCCATTCTGGGTGCACGTCCAGGCGACGCGGCGGCCGGGCTCGAGGGCGTCGATGCGGAACGTCATCGGAACGACGCGGCCGCCCTTGTCGAAGCGCAGCTCCGCCAGACCACCGACCTGGGCCGCCGCGCGGCCGTCCTTCGCCCACCAGCCATTGAGGCCCTCGGTGGTGGAGACGGCGTGGAACACCTCGTCCGGGGTGCCCTGGATGTGGAGCTCGTGTGCAATCGGATTCATATGCTGGTTCCTCGAGGGGATGCGGGGGAAATCCCCGCGCTCAGTCCCCTCGACGCGCGGGGGTGCGGAAATCGACATGGCCATCCCGGAATCCGACGGGTGCCTCCAGGGCAGCCGGGCGAGCAGGGCTGCCTGAGGAGAGCGGCGCGGACGGTCGCCCGCTGTCGGACTCCGGACGCGCTGTCCCGGGCCCACCGCTCACCGGCGCACGGAGCGGTCCAACCGGGGGCGGTCGTTCCACCCGGCATCCGTCCAGCGGAGTGCGCGTCCCTGCACATGCCGGAATGCGCCGTGAAGCAGCCGCTATCCTTCGCGCGCGAGGACCGCCCTGGGCGGGCGCACGCGCACAGAGGAAGGCGCCATGTCCAGACGCGAGCCGCACCCGGAGACACCGGGCGCGCAACGACGAGAGGGCGGGGTGGGGCTGGCGCTCTGCCTGCTCGGCGCAGGCGCACTGGGCGTGGGGGCCCTCGGGCTGGCGCTGGTGTCCGTCGGGAAGCTCGTCGCGGACCTGCACGGCGCGGTGCTCCTCGCGTTGCTTCCGCTCGCCGTCTTCGTGAGTCTCCTCGCGCACGAGCTCGGCCACGTGCTGGGTGGACGCGTGGGTCGCTTGCGCTTCGCGTTCCTCGTGCTGGGGCCGTTCGAGGTGCGGAGAGAAGGGACGGCGCTGCACCTGCGACTCAATCGCCACCTGATACTCGCGGGAGGCACGACGGTGTGCGTCCCCGAGGGCGAGCACGCCTTGCGCGCGCGATGGGCCCTCTTCAGCGCGTGTGGACCGGTGGCGAACCTCGCGCTGGGAGTCGGAGCGCTCCTGGCAGGCCGTTCGTGGGGCGGCGTGCCTGGAGCGCTCCTGGGACTCACGGCGCTCGTCTCGCTCGGGCTCGCGCTCGTGACGCTCCTCCCACTGAGCGCCGGGGGTCTCACGTCGGATGGGGCGCGGTTGCTGGTGCTCCTCCGCGGTGGGCCGGAGGCGGAGCGCTGGTGCGCGATGTCGGCGCTCACCAGCACGAGCATGGCCGGCGTGCGTCCGCGCGACTGGTCCGCGTCGCTCGTCGCCCTCGCGACCGCCTACCCGGATGGGGAGCCGGACGACGTGAGCAGCATGCTGCTTGCGTACACCTGGGCGCTGGACAGGGGCGCGCCTGCCCGGGCAGAGCTGCACCTGGTGCGCGCGCTCGAGCTGGTGGACCGACTGCCCGAGGCGTCGCGGCCTGCGGTGGCGCTGGAGGGGGCGTTCCTCGCGGCGCACCACCAGGGAGACGCGTCGGTGGCGCGGGCGTGGCTGGACAGGGGCGATGGGGGCGTGGTCGCGCCGCACGTGCGCAGGCGGGCCACGGCCGCGGTGCTGCTCGCCGAGGGCCGGCCGGTGGAGGCGCTCCACGAAGCAGAGGAGGGGCTGCGCCTCGTGGTGCACGCCGCGGATGCGGGTGGGGCGCGGATGGACCGCGAGTGGCTGGAGGCGTTGCAGCGTCGGGCGCGCTCGCTCGTGCCGGACGTCGGGGACCGGCCACCTCCGTCCGCGGGAGAGGGGACGGCTAGGGCCTGAGGGCGCGCCGCGTGGAGGGCCCGGCGCGGATGGCGAGTGGACGAGCGAGCCCGTGGTTGACTCCGCGGCGCGGCGCTCCAATCATCTTCGTGGATGCCGAGCTTCCTCCCTCCTCAGTCCGTCGGATTCCCATCGGAGTGGGCGCGGGAGGGTCTTCCCTCCTTCGGACCTGATTGGGACAGGGCCATCGAATTCGGGGTGGACGTCTCGCTTCTTCTCGAGAACCTGGCGCTGACCCCGACCGAGCGATTGGCGCGGCTCCAGCAGGTCGCGGACTTCCATGCACTGTTGAGAGATGCCCGTCGTGTCGGCGAATGACTACCTGCGGCTCCTTCAGGCTCTGACGGAGGCCGAGGTCGAGTTCGTCATCGTCGGAGGAACGGCCGCCGTGCTCCATGGATCGGCCACGGCGACCTACGACCTCGACGTGCTGATGCCGTTCACCCCGTCGAACTGCGAGCGCCTGCTCCGGGCCGTCTCGCCGCTCCATCCTCGGTTCGCCCACACGGTCGACAAGCGACCCATGCTGCTGACCACAACCGAGCTGTCGGCGTTCAAGAACCTGTACCTCCTGACGGACCTCGGGCGATTGGATGTGCTCGGAAGTCTCCCGCCGGTGGAAGACACCCAGGAGGTTCTCCGGAACGCGCAGTGGATGGACGTTGGTGGGCTGAGGGTTCGCGTCCTTGCGCTGGAGCATCTCATCCGGGTCAAAGCTGCGATGAATCGGCCCAAGGACAAGATGGTCGAAGCCGAGCTCCGCGCCATCGCTAACGTCAAGGACTCAGCGAAGCCTTCATGATTTCGCCGCGCGGTGCGCTCAGCCCCGGAGGATGGCGGCCACGAGCGGGACACCCACGACGAGCAGTCCCAGCACGATGAGCAGGAACCCGGTGGCGCCCGCACCGCACCAGAAGAGCACCCAGATGCGCTCGTCCGGCAGGAGCGCCCCGTGCAAGCGAATTGGCTGCCAGTACCAGCCGCGCGGGAGTGCTGCTCGCCGCCTGAGCGCACGTGCGAGGAGCACGTGGTAGAGCGCGCCGGTGGGCATACCGAGCAGGAATCCGGCGGCGATGAGGAGCTGCCCGAACCCGAACGCGGTCTCCCACTGGAGCTGGGCCAGCACGCCCACACCGGCAACTCCGACCGCGATTGCGATGACCACGAGCAGCTCCCACATGACGGGCCGAGCATAGCTTCGAGTGCGAAGGGCATGCTGGGCGCATTCCCATGGACCCTCGCGGTCATGCGTTCGAGTGCAAGCCAAGCAGGCGGTGCGTCGTCGGATGCAGCCGGACCCTCTCTGCCGCTCACCCACCTCCAGCCCGTTACCGTGTGAGCGTGGGAGGAGAGGGGCCCCGGGGCAGGCCTCTCCAGCAACAGTGCGGCGCACCGGCGGCCCGCGCCACGGCGGAGCGGGCGCCCCTCGTACGAGACAGCCGGGCTGTCGCCGACGGGAGGGAAGGATGACCTGGCCTGCTTACCTCGCGCTGCACGAGAGCGGTGAGCTGAAGCGCCGCGCCGAGGAGGCCGTCGAAGCGCTGCGCGCCTGTCGCATCTGTCCGCGCGACTGCGGCGTGGACCGGCTGGCCGACCGGAAGATGGCCTGCCGCGTGGGGCGCCGGGCCCGCGTGTCGGCCCATTTCGCCCACTTCGGAGAGGAGGATTGCCTGCGCGGCTACAACGGAAGCGGCACCATCTTCTTCTCCTTCTGCAACCTGCGCTGCGTCTTCTGTCAGAACTGGGAGACCTCGCAGGAGGGCAGCGGGGCAGAGGTGGACGCCGCCACCCTCGCGGGGATGATGCTCTCGCTGCAGGAGAGGGGCTGCCACAACATCAACTTCGTCACCCCCGAGCACGTGGTGCCGCAGCTGCTGGAGGCGCTGGTGCTCGCGGTGGAGCGCGGTCTGCGGTTGCCGCTCGTCTACAACACCTCCGCCTACGACTCGCTGGAGAGTCTGCGCTGGATGGACGGGCTCGTGGACCTCTACATGCCGGACTTCAAGGTGTGGCGCCCCGAGACCGCCGTGCGACTCCTCAAGGCCGCCGACTATCCGGAGGTGGCCCGGCGGGTCATCCGGGAGATGCACCGGCAGGTCGGGCAGCTGGTGCTCGGCGCGGAGGGGCTCGCCCGGCGGGGGCTGCTCATCCGCCACCTGGTGATGCCGGGCGGCCTGGAGGAGACGCGTGAAATCCTCGGCTGGATTGCGCGAGAGCTCGGGACGGACACCTACGTCAACGTGATGGACCAGTACCATCCCGACGGGCGCGTGCTGCGCGAGCCCGAGCGTTTCGCCGAGCTCACCCGGCCGCTCCACTCGCACGAGCACGTGCAGGCACTGCAGCTCGCCCGCGAGGCGGGGCTTCGGCGCATCGACGAGCGCCGCCCCCACCCGCGCCTCTTCGCCCGGCGGAGCCTGGGCCTCTGGCTGTGAGCCCTACGCGACCGCCGCCTCCATCTCCGCGGCGATGCGCAGGCCCTCCAGGTCCCGGCCCACCGTCACCACCGCAACGCGCTTGCCGCCCTCATGGAAGTCCACACGCGCGTGCCGCGCTTCGAGGCTGCCGTCCACCTCGATGCGGTCCCACTTCTCCGCGTGGCCGAAGTAGCGGATGGAGGCGCCGTGCTGGCGTGTCCAGAAGAACGGCACCTCCCGGAAGCGCTCCTGTCGGCCGAGGATGTTGCGCGCCGCCGTCTGCCCCTGCCGCTCTGCCACCACCCAGTGCTCCACGCGGATGGACTTGCCCGAATGCGGGTCGGGCCAGCGGGCGATGTCTCCGGCCGCCCACACGCCCGACGCGCTCGTCTGCAGGTATTCGTTGACCCGCACCCCGTTGTCCAGCGCGAGCCCCGCGCGCTCAGCGAGAGCCACTGACGGGCGCACGCCGATGCCCACCACGACGAGCTCCGCGGGTACCTCGCTTCCGTCACTGAGCACGACGCGGTCCGCGCGCACCTCCTTCACCGTGCGCTTCAGATGGAAGCGGGCTCCCTTCTCCTCGTGCAGCCGACGGAAGAAGTCTCCCAGCTGCGGCCCCAGGGTGCGCTCGAAGGGGTGCCCCTCCGGAGCCACGATGTGGACCTCCAGGCCGCGCTCGACGAGTGACGCCGCCACCTCCGTGCCGATGAAGCTCGCCCCCACCACGACCACGCGCCGTGCTTTCCCCGCTGCAGCGATGAGGGAACGGCTATCCGCGAGCGAGCGGAGCGTGTGCACGTGAGGCAGGTCCGCCCCTGGCACCTGGAGACGTACGGGCTCCGCGCCCGTGGCCAGCAGCAGCGCGCCGAAGGGGAGTGTCTCTCCACCCTCGAACTGCACGCGCCGACCCGCCGTGTCGATGGACACCACGCGGGTCCCCGTGCGCAGCTGGATGTCCTGCTCGCGGTAGAAGTCCGGTGAGCGCAGCGGAATCCAGTCCTCGGGCGCGGTGCCGGCCAGGTAGTCCTTGGACAGGTTGGGCCGGTCGTACGGGCCCGCGGCGTCCGCGCCCAACATCGTGACGGGGCTGTCGTAGCCCTCGCGCCGCAGCATCTCCGCGGCAGCACCGCCCGCGGCACCTGCACCGATGATGAGGACCGATTCTGGCCTCTGCGCCGGACGCCTGCGTGGATGAGGTGGGGCTCTGCCCGTCACGCGCACCGTGCCTGCCGCTCGCTCCACCTGGTAGCGAGGGATGTCGTTGAGGGCGGGTGCGCGAAGTGCTTCGCCGGTACGCAGGCTGAAGCAGGCGGTGTGCCACGGGCAGCGCACCGTTTCCCCGACCACCAGACCCTTGTCCAGGGGGCCGCCGTAGTGTGTGCACTCGGCGCCGACGGCGAACACCTCGCTCCCGCGGCGCACCACCAGCACCGGCTGCCCCTCCGCGTGTCCGAGCAGCGGCTGTCCTTCCTCGAGCGTGTCTTCGCGCACTCCCGCAGCGAGGTCAGGTCCCCGAAGCGCCGTCTGGTGCTCTCCCATGCGCAGCCCTCCGCGTCATTCAGGTGTCCGCGAGGAACTTCAGAGCGCGTCTCCACGCTCCGGACGGTCCAGGTGCGCGTGCATGATTGCCCCGTGCAGGCCCCTACGGTGCCTGGACGCGCTCCACCACCGCGCACGCGATCCGGTCACCCGCGTTGCCGGTAGGGTCGCTGCTGTAGTCGTCCGCCTTGGCGTGGATCATCAGCGAGGAGCCGTCCTTGTCGAGGAGGCTCGTCTTCCCCTGGCCGAGGCTGTAACCCTGGAGGAACACCTCCACCTGCAGCTTGCCGTCCGCGGGGACCACCAGGTTGGGCATGTCGCCCGCGTGCATTCCCTTCGGGTTCTGGATGCCGTGCTGCTTGTGCATGGGGTTCCAGTGAGCGCCCGCGCTCATGAAGGG
>JAKEEX010000769.1 GCA_022616315.1 Myxococcaceae bacterium | reverse complement strand
TCGTACCATGTCTTGGGGTGGGGGGGATACTGGGCCTGGGACCCGGTCGAGAACGCCTCGTTCATGCCGTGGCTCACCGGGACCGCTTATGTCCATTCCGTTGCGGAGCTTGTTCCGGAGCCGGTCCCGGATCCAGTCGCGCCGGGCCTCCACCGTGGAGGCCGCAAAGAGGTTGCAAACAACTTCGCTGGAGTCAGAGCTCCCGCTGTCACTGACGATCAAGCTCTCGACCGTCAGCGGATCGGTCCCCCATGGCCCGACCTCGGCACTCACCAGGGGCTCGTCCGACCTCGCGGCAAGGCCAATCGCCCTTCCGCACTGACCGGCAGCGCGGTACTCCGAGAGCGTCCCACTCTCTGCGTCCGCAGCCTCGAGCAGCTCGTCGATGAAGGGGCCCTTGCTCGCGAACGCCTTGAGGTAGCGGCGCATCTCGAGGTCCACCTCCCCATCCTGGAGCCAGTGGGCAACGGTGTAGCCCTCGCTCAGCGGTGTGCCCCAGAAGTCCTCACAGGTCCGCAGGACGCGGTTGAGGCCCTCCCCGGTGGCGGCGCGCATCGTCGTGAGCAGTGCCTCGATGCGGGTGCGCGCCATCACCCGGTCGCGTGCAGGCGGGGAGAGCGACAGCTCGTTGAGGAGTAGATCCACCCGGTCACCCCGTACGCGGAACCAGCAGCTGATCGAGCGCGGCATCCCACTCGTCGAAGAAGCCGGCCGGCCACTGATCGATTCTGCCATTCCGGTCCATGTGCGGCGAAAGGACCTGGTGGTGGGGCGTGAGCGCACCGTCCACGCGCTCGAAGAAGTGCAGCCGCACCTTATCGTGGGAGAGCTTGCCCTGGTGCACGGCGAGGCGGATGCCGTTGAGAAGGTGGTCGCTGTGCGTCTCCAACAGGATCTGCACGCCCGCGCTCGCCGCTCTCGCGAGGAACTCCCCCATCCGCCGCTGTCCACGCGGGTGGAGGTGTGCCTCCGGGTTCTCCATGAGCAGGAGAGCACCCGGCTTCGCGGCGAGCGTGGCGACCAGGACCGGCAGCGTGTAGGTCAGCCCGAAGCCCACGTTCGTGGCGCGGTAGGGGTCGGAGACGTCCTGCCCGCTGACGAACTGGTACTGCAGCTGGACCAGGTCCATGGCCGGGTGGGAGGTGATCTTGAGCCGCGTGCCCGGGCTGATGACGGCCAGCCACGCCTCCACCTGGGATGCCAGGTCTACGCCAGCCGCTCCCTCGTGCAGGAGTGGAGGGGCCACCTTCTCCTTGCCGAACACGCTCAGGAAGTGCGCGGCGTACTCTCCACGTGCGCCCACCTGCCGATGGTGGCGGACCACGAAGTCCGACGTCGCAAACGCGGTACGTGGGCCCAGCCGCTCCGCACAGAGGTACTGGAACGCAGAGCCGAAGAGGTTCTGGGAGGCCAGTGCCTCCATGCCGGCCGAGGCGGTCGCCGCAGACAGCACGTCCGCGCGGCGGTCATAGCTGAAGAGCCAGGCGGCGCTGCTTCTGTCCGCGAAACCCAGCTCGAACCCGATGCGCTCCTCCTCGGCGTAGCCGAACAGGGCATCCTGAGCGGTGCCCACCTGGGTCAGCTCACCGTTGAGGGCCAGCTGCCCGCGCGCGAGCAGCCCCTGCTCCCAGGACTGGCGGAGCAGGAGGAGCGACTGGATGACCGAGGACTTCCCCATCCCGTTCAGCCCGGACAGCAAGGTCAGGGGCGCCAGGGGCAAGGAGAGCCGCTCGAAGCACTTGAAGTTGGTGAGCTCAAGACGCTGCAGCATCGAGGACCTCCCGGGCCAGCGCGCGGACGGTGGAGAAGCGGAGGCGCACGTTCCGCACGTCACCCGTGCTCCGTGAGATGGAATCGACGAATCCGGAGTCGCGATTCATGACCGCCATGAGCCTGTCGCGCAGGGTCTCCCGCCTCTGGACGAGCAGCTCCAGCTCCGCGTCGCTCAGCGCGTCGAGCGTCACGGCCCAGGCCTCGAAGAGCGCCTTATTGACGGGCTTGCGCGGGTCCTCGGGCCGGTACCTCTTCCGGAAGGCATCCTTCTCGAAGAGCCGCCACGCGGCGTCCATAGCCCGCAGGAAGCGGCCCTCCAGCGCAGCGCGGTCCGCGTC
>JAKEEX010000768.1 GCA_022616315.1 Myxococcaceae bacterium | reverse complement strand
TCCACGCCCGCCCGCCACTCGAAGGCGAAAGACACATCAGACCCCTTGCACGCAGCGAGGTCACGCGAGGTCACCACCCTCTACTGCCTGGTCCCCTCGTAGGCTCGTCTCATGCTCGCTTCGGTCAGCTCGGGAAGGGATTCACCGGCGCCTGCCCGGCGACGCCACGGCGCGCCGCCCCCAGCCAGATGAGCGAGACGAGCAGCCAGGCCGCGGTCAGCGCGCTCCACGCCTGGGGGGCACCAGCCCGCACGAGCCACAGCGTCACCGCCAGGCCCATGACGAGCACCCGCGCGAGCTCCAGCGGCGGGCTCCAGCGCTTCGACTCCAGCATCCCGCTCCAGGCGGTTGCCATGGCCCAGAGCAGCAGGCTCAGCGCGACCTTCTGCCAGCCCGAGAGCGGCGAGGCATGGTGGCTCACCAGGAGCATGAACGGCATCGACGCGAACAGCTGGAAGACGAGGTAGCTGCGAATGCCAGGCAGCTCCTGCGAGCTGAACTTCACCTCCACGCCGTCCCGCTTCCAGTATCCGAGCGAGCGCGGCGGAAGGTCCGCGGGCCTCCAGCCGGTGGGCATCACCCAGATGCGCAGGCGGTCCCACCTGCTCTTTGTCGCGAGCGCGTCCCCGACGAGCCGGGCCCACGCCTGGAAGTTGATGGCCGTCGGGTCCCACGTCTTCGCCGGGGTGGTGAGGCCGTAGGAGCACGGCGCGGTCTCCTCGGCGTAGGTGCCGAACATCCGGTCCCAGATGATGAGGAAGCCCGCGTAGTTCTTGTCGAGGTAGCCGTCGTTGCGCGCGTGGTGCACGCGGTGGTGCGAAGGCGTGTTCAGCCACGACTCCACCCACCGGGGGAGCTTGGGGATGACGCGCGTGTGCGGGATGAACTGCAGCACCAGGTGGAAGGCCACCATCGCCAGCACCGCCTCCGGCGGGAAGCCCACCACCACCAGCGGCCAGTAGAAGAGGAACGAGAAGAGGCGCTGCGTCACACTCGCGCGCAGGGCCACCGCGTAGTTGAGCTCCTCGGTGGAGTGGTGCGGCGAGTGGGCCGCCCAGCCGATGTTGGTGCGGTGGCCGAAGCGGTGGAACCAGTAGAAGAGGAAGTCGACGCCGAGGAAGAGGGACACCATCACCAGCGGCGACGAGACGTCGAGCTTCCACGGCGCGAGCTGACCGAGCTGCGTGAAGAGGGGCAGGACCAGCAGCGCCACCGCCACGTTGACACACTGGTTCATCACCGCCGTGCCCATGCTCGCGATGGAGTCCTGGAACCTGTAGTAGCCGTTGCGCCTCACCACGCAGTACGCGAACTCCGCCAGGGCCAGGGCGATGACGAAGGGCGTGGCCACGGCGTAGACGTTGATGGACATGCCCGCGGGTGTATGGCGCCCGGTGCGGCCTCCGCCTTAACCTGGGTCAAGCCGAGGTCCCTTCCGCGTGAGATTCCCGAAGCTCTTCGAGCGCTTCGCCGCGCTGACCCCCCTTCCCCCCGAGGAGTGGGAGAAAGCCGAGGCGGTGGCGAGGGAGCAGGTGCTCGCGAAGCGGGAGCTCTTCCTCCGGCCCGGAGACCCGGCGGACCGCTTCGGGGTTGTGCTCCAGGGCGTCTTCCGGGCCGTGCGCGTGTCGGCTCGCGGGGGAGAGTCCATCAAGGCGTTCCGCGCCGAGGGCGAGCTGATCGGCGCCTACGCGGAGATGCTGCAGCGCCTGCCGTCGATGACGGCGATCGAAGCGCTCGAGCCGAGCCACGTGCTGGTGTTCCAGACCCGCGACCTCCAGGCGCTCGAGCGTGGCCACGTGTGCTGGGAGCGGCTGGCGCGCCGGGTGGCGGAGTACCACTTCATCCTCAAGGAGCGCCGCGAGCAGGACTTTCTCGACCTGTCCGCGGAGGAGCGCCTCGTGAAGTTCTGGGAGGAGCATCCGCACCTGAAGGGGCGCGTCCCCCAGCGCGACGTGGCGGCCTACCTCGGCATCACCGAGGTGGCCCTGAGCCGCATCATGTCGCGCCGCCGCAAGCGCACGGAGTGAGCAACTCCCCTGGCCAGGTGCTGGTGCGTCTCGAGCGAGGTGGAGGGGTTGCGGGCAGAGCAGGTTTCGCGCGCCTAGGGGTACCGGACGATGGCCGGTCCCGACTCCGGCAACGGGATGAACTCGGACTCGCCGGGCACGGGGGCGAAGCGGCCCTCCCTCCAGTCCTGCTTCGCCTGCTCGATGCGCTCCGGTGAGCTGGAGACCAGGTTCC
>JAKEEX010000767.1 GCA_022616315.1 Myxococcaceae bacterium | reverse complement strand
TGGCCATGGCCCGCGCGTGCGCGAGGTGCTTGGTGCGCCGGTCCTGGCGCAGCTCCTCCACCGTCACCTTGAAGTAGCGCGCGCACTCGCGCTGGATGGCGTCCACGTCCACCACGGCGCGCGTCGGGAGCACGTCCTTGAGCACCTGCGCCGCGAGCTCCTCGGTGATGCCCTGCCCGGTGAGGCTGTGCACGGCGCCAATCTTCACGAGCGCCCCCTCCAGCTCGCGCACGTTGCGCTGCACGTGCCGCGCGATGAAGTGCGCCACCTCCAGCGGCATCTTCAGCCCCTCCACCGCCGCCTTCTTCTGGAGGATGGCCAGGCGCGTCTCGTAGCTGGGCTCCTGGATGTCGGTGATGAGCCCCATGGCGAAGCGGCTGCGCAGCCGGTCCTCCAGCCCCGGAATCTCCGCCGGCACCGTGTCGCTCGTGAGGACGATGGCCTTGCCCATCTCGTGCAGGGAGTTGAAGGTGTAGAAGAACTCCTTCTGCGTCTCCTCCTTGCGCCCGAGGAACTGCACGTCGTCCACGAGCAGCACGTCGCAGGCCTCGCGGAACTTGCGCCGGAAGTCCGGCATGCGCCCCTCGCGCACCGCCTCCACGTACTGGTTGGTGAACTCCTCGCTGGACAGGTAGACGATGCGCGCGGACGCGTCGCCGGCGTGGATGGAGTTGCCCACCGCGTGCAGGAGGTGCGTCTTGCCGAGCCCGCTGCCGCCGTAGATGAAGAGCGGGTTGTAGTTACGCCCCGGCTTCTCGCTGACCGCCCGCGCGGCTGCCGCGGGCAGCTGGTTGCTGTCCGCCACCACGAAGGTGTCGAACGTGTGGCGCGCGTTGAGGCGGGCCGGCCGCGCCCCGGAAACCTTGACTGCGGGTGTGGGTGCCTCGGGAGACGGCAGGGTGGCGACCGGCACCACCTCGTATGTCACGTTCGTGACGGGAAGGCCCAGGCGGCCGAACAGGCCCTCCAGCAGCGGACGGTAGTGGTCGTCCACCCAGTCGCGCATGAAGGGGTTGGGCACCCCCAGCACCAGGGCCCCCTCGCGCACCCCCAGCGCGGAGAGCTGCCCCAGTGTCTCCGCCGCGTAACGCGCCCCTTCGTCCCTCAAGTGGGAGAGCAGATTTCCCCAGATTTCCTGGGCGCTTACCGTCTGGGAAATGGGGAGGGGCAAGGCGTTCACGTCAGACGTCCATGCGAGGATGTCGCCCGAAGGGCGGAAGGCGATGGCTAACAGAGCGCAGAGCGAGCGATCAAGCGGCACGGTGAAGTGTCTGGCGCGTCACGGATTCTCTCCAACGCCGTGGACGCCTTCGGGCGGCGTCCCGCCGGGTGCTCTAGTGTGCCGGGCCCGCGTCCCCCACAACCGCTTGGGGGTGGCCGGGAAGTTGACCTGGTGTGCGTCCTCGGTTTTGCAGAGAGGCTGCTGAGCAGGCGAGCACCGGAAAGTGGTGTGAGGGAGGCAGAGCGTTGACTCGGGCGGCCGGACGCGTTATGCGCGCCGACCCTTCCCAAAGGTTTCCTGATTCAGCACGGAGTACCCTGTCGTGGCCTACGCACTGCGGACGTACCAGCCCTCGAAAGTGAAGCGGAACCGGACCCACGGCTTCCGCAAGCGCAACTCCACCAAGGCCGGGCGTGACGTGCTCAAGCGCCGCCGCGCCAAGGGCCGCAAGCGGCTCGTGGTGTCCGCGCCAAAGAAGTAGCGCGGGTGTGAGGGGGGCGTCTCCTTGTTCCCCCGCACCTTCGAGTCAGCCCAGGAGTGAAGGATGGCCGCCTCCACCCCTCCGCCCGGTGGGGCGAGCCTGCCGAAGCCCGCGCGGGTGCTTCACCGGCGCGACTTCCTGCTGGTGCAGCAGAAGGGGCGCAAGATGGCCGATGGGCTCTTCCTGGCCCTGGCGCTGCCCACCCGTGGAGAGCAGGCGCGCCTGGGCATCACGGTGTCCTCGAAGGTGGGCAACGCGGTGGAGCGTGCGCGCATCCGCCGCCACGTCCGCGAGGCCTACCGGCACCGCAGAGCAGAGTGGCCGCCCGTGGATGTGGTGGTGATTGCGCGCCAGGCGGCGAAGGCTGCACGGGGCGCAGACTTCCAGAGCGCCTTCGACGCGCTGACCGTTCGCCTCAAGCAGGTCTTTCCGTGAGACGCTTCCTCGTCCTCCTGCTGTCGGCGCCCATCCACCTCTACCGGCGGCTCGTCTCGCCCCTCCTGCCGCCGAACACCTGTCGCTTCCACCCAACTTGCTCGCAGTACGCGCTGCAGGCGCTTAAGAAGCACGGTCCCCTCAAGGGCCTTGCCCTCACCTGCTGGCGCCTCCTGCGCTGCCAACCGTTCTCCGCCGGAGGCGTGGACCCCGTGCCCTGACTCTCCAGGGCCTCCGAAGGACACCTCCCCTCACCCGAGGAGCCGACGTTGCCTCCCCAAGATTCCTCGCAGCAGAAGCGCCTGATGCTCGCCCTGCTGCTGACCTTTGCGCTCACCGCCGTGTACACCATGTTCCTCGCGCCCAAGCCTCCCGTGGGCGAGGAGGGCATGGACGCCGGTGTGGCGGCGGTGGCCCCCGTCGCGGATGCCGGTGTCGCGGCCGTGGTGCCGCCCCCGGTGTTGCCCACGCAGCCCGGCGTCGCCGCGCCCACTCCCGGGGAGGAGGCCCCTCCTGCGCGCGAGCTCACCGTCCAGCGCCCGAAGGTGACGTACAAGGTGTCCACGCAAGGGGGTGGCCTCAGCTCGGCCGTGCTCCTGGGCGAGAAGAACCGCGAGCAGCAGCGCACGAGCTTCGTGGAGGGCTGGAAGCGCTTCTTCGGCGGGAGCATGCAGGAGCCGCCGCAGATGGACATGGCCGTGCCGCCGCCGCAGGGGCCGCTGCCGATGTCCGTCTCCATCTCGGGAGGCTCCGCGCCGCTGCCCGAGGGCCTCGCGTACGGGGTGGAGAGCGAGTCCGCGGAGGGCGTCAGCCTGCGGGGCCAGAGCGGCCCGTGGGCGGTGACGAAGCGCTTCGCGTGGCCGGGAGAGGGCTACCAGCTCTTCTACACCGTCACGGTGAGCAACACCTCGCAGACGGCGCAGTCCGGCGAGCTGACGTTCCACAACACGCGCGCGGTGGACCCGCAATTCGAGGAGGCCCCCTCCATGCTGGGCGCGGTGGGCAACCAGGCGCGCGTGGCCTGCTTCGTGGAGGAGAAGCAGCACGTGGTGCTGCCCAAGAAGGACGAGCCGCCCGAGAGCTTCAGCGGGCCAGTGAAGTACTTCGGAATCGACCTATCGTACTTCACCTCGCAGCTCTTCTTCCTCGAGGGGCCGAAGGCGGGCAGGTGCACGATGTTCGCCTCGCCCACCGTGCGCAAGGTGGACGCCGCGTTCCCGCTCACGCTGCAGCCGGGGCAGTCCGTCACCTTCACGATGGGCGGCTACCTCGGCCCCAAGGACACGGAGCTGCTCGCGGCGGTGCCCTCGGCGGAGCTCGCGCGCGCCGCGGGGGTGGAGACGGCGACGCTGACCAACCCCAATCTCGGCGAGCTCGTGGACTTCGGCATCTGGGCGGTGCTGGCGAAGGTGCTGCTCGGCATCCTCCGCTTCTTCCACGGCGTGGCCGGCAACTGGGGCCTGGCCATCGTCCTGCTCACCCTGCTGGTGAAGGTGGTGCTGTTCCCCCTCACCGTGAAGCAGATGGCGTCCGCGGAGGACATGAAGAAGCTGCAGCCGCGCATGGAGGCCATCCGCAAGAAGTACTCGGAGGACAAGGAGCGACAGCAGATGGAGACGCTGAAGCTCTACCAGGAGGCGAAGGTCAACCCGCTCGGGGGCTGCCTCCCGCTGCTCCTGCAGATGCCGGTGTGGATTGCGCTCTACACGACGCTGCGCACGTCCTTCGACATCTACAACGAGCCCTTCTTCGGTCCAGTGTGGAACGACCTCACGTTCCGCGACCCCACCTTCCTGATTCCGCTGCTCCTGGGCGTGACGATGATCATCACCCAGAAGATGCAGCCGCAGATGATGGACGCGGCGCAGGCGCGGATGATGACGTGGGTGCTTCCCATCGTCTTCACGTTCATGATGCTGCAGATTCCCGCGGGCCTGACGCTCTACATCTTCACCAACAACATCCTCACCGTGGGGCAGCAGTACGGGCTGCGGAAGTGGATGGAGCGGCGCAAGACTGCGACGGCGTGATGCGGGAGGCGCGGCCCATGACGCGTTCGGGCCGGCGCTTTGGCAGTCGGCAGCACCACCAGGAGTGAGTGTGGCGAGAGACGAGCAGGCCCGCCCCAAGAGGACGCGGGCCGCGGCGAAGAAGGCGTCCACGAAGCGTGCGTCCCCGAAGACGGCCGCGGGCAACCGGAAGGTGA
>JAKEEX010000766.1 GCA_022616315.1 Myxococcaceae bacterium | reverse complement strand
TGTTCGAAGATGGATTGGCGTATGTCGATAACGCGAACGTCTATCCCCAAGGACATATCGCCTTGCAAAACCATTTCAAAGGCAAGCGGGTGCAATTCCGCGCGAGCCTCGGGGCGAGCGTGGCTTCGTCGAGTGCGTCCGGGCGCTGCAAGGGTTCGACGCAGGGAGCGGCCAGGTGGGTGCGCTCGAGCTGTACCGGAGCACCCTCACGCCCACGGGGGCGCACTACGAGCTCGAGCACGCGAGCCCTCTGCGCGGCGGACGATGAGGCACGGCAGTCGGGCGTCGGAGCGCCTCGACAACTGGACGCGCCCTGCACACATGATGGCTTGTGGCTCGCCAGCTCCATCAATATGGTTTCCCATATGAAGACGACCGTCGAGCTGGCGGACAGCCTCTTGAGCGAGGCGAAGCAGGTCGCAGCGAAGGAGCAGACGACCCTGCGCGACCTGCTCGAGGAAGGGCTTCGCAAGGTGCTCGAGGAACGGAGGAAGCGGGCTCCTCAGCCGCTGCGAATCGTCACCTTCAAGGGGCGCGGGCTGCAGCCCGGCGTTCGTGAGGGCGGGTGGGATCGGATCCGTGACCTCATCTACGAAGGGCACGGAGGGTGATCGCGGTCGACACGAACATCCTCGTGTACGCGCACCGCGAGGACTCGCCGTGGCACGAGCGTGCCCGCGCCTGCCTCGAGGAACTGGGGAGCACGCGGGCACCCTGGGCCATTCCCTGGCCGTGCATTCACGAATTTCTCGCCGTCGTCACTCATCCGCGCATCTACGCTCCGCCAACGCCACTCGCTGTAGCGCTCGAGTCGGTCAGCGGGTGGATGAGGGTGCCAACCCTCAAGCTCCTGTCAGAGGTGGAGGGTTACTGGGACCAGTTCGTCGGTCTGACTGCGTCCGCGCACGTCGCAGGCCCAATGGTGCACGATGCACGCATCGCGGCCATATGCCTTCACCACGGCGTGCGTGAGCTCTGGACCGCTGACCGCGACTTCGGACGCTTTCCGAAGCTCAGGACGCGCAACCCACTCGTAACGTGAGCGCGGCCAGGGCCTGCCCCGCGCGAAGGTCTCCGGCCGGCAAGCGGGCGAGCGCTCGGGCGCACTGCTGAGGGCCTCTTCATGTGAGCGATGACCCAGGCTGATGCCGGCCCCGCAAGCCCGCGGATTCATTGCTCAGGCCGCCGCGTCCGCCCTCCGTGTCGACGAGCACACCCTGAAGCCGTGTGCAACACGTGACTTGTCGGTGTGTCTCGTTGGCGTTTCACTCCGGGCCCGTTCCAGAGGCCCCGCCTCTCCCAACCGCAAAAGGAAGAAGTCCCCATGCGCCACATCGTCCTCGCCGCCCTCGCCGCCGTTGCCACCGCCGGCTGCGCCACCACCGGTTCCATCCCCGCGGAGCAGGCGATGCACGGAGGCAGCGCCACCCTCAACGGCGTCATCACGCTGCCGGAGCAGGCCACCGCGGGCGCCTCCAACCCCTGCGAGGGCCTGGTGCTGCGCGCGTTCCGCACCGCGGACCCGTCGAAGGACGTGGGCAAGGTGACCGTCCGCAACAGCCGCGGCCGCTGCTCGTACCAGGTTGCGAAGATTCCGAACGACAGCCCCGTGGCGCTCGAGCTGAAGTCCGAGGGCTGGGCCTGCGCGACCGGCTCCACCCTGACGCTCACCCCCGGGACGCAGCCCATCCTCTACGGTGCGCACGAGAGCCGCACCAAGGACTTCGCCGCCACCTGCGCGACGGCGTCCAGCGAGCAGCCCTCGCCGAACGCGGGCTGATTCGAGGGACCTGGTAACGTCCTCACCCTTTCCCTCTCCCCGAGGAGAGGGAATTTCGTCTCGCTGGTTGAACGGCGAGCATCGCTCGCCCTCTCCCTCTGGGAGAGGGCGAGGGTGAGGGGGCCGTGTCTCCCCCGAGCTACGGGCGTCGCTCGGGGCTGACAGTCTTCGCCGGGTCGCGCTCCACCACGGGGCCGAGCACCGCGTCGATTCTCCGCATCAGCTCCGGCTCCAGCTTCACCCCCGCCGCCTTCACGTTCTCCCGCACCTGCTCCGGCCGAGATGCGCCGATGATGGCAGAGGACACCGCGGGGTTCTGCAGCACCCACGCCACCGCGAGCTGCGCCAGCGTGAGCCCCGCCTCCTTCGCCAGCGGCACCAGCTGCTGCACGCGCGTGAGCACGTCGTCCGTCATGAAGCGCTGGATGAAGCGGCCGCCGGTCTCGGTGGTGGCGCGCGAGCCCGCAGGCGGCTTCGCACCCGGCCTGTACTTTCCGGTGAGGACTCCCTGCGCGATGGGAGACCACACGATCTGCCCCACCCCCACCTCCTGCGAGGCGGGAATGACCTGCGCCTCGATGACCCGCCAGAGCATGGAGTACTGCGGCCGGTTCGAGACGAAGGGGACGCGCAGGTCGCGCGCGAGCCCCGCCGCGGCGCGAATCTGCTCCGCGGTCCACTCGGACACGCCGATGTAGAGCGCCTTGCCCTGGCGCACCACGTCGGCGAAGGCCAACATCGTCTCCTCGAGCGGCGTCTCCACGTCGAAGCGGTGCGCCTGGTACAGGTCCACGTAATCCGTCCGCAGCCGACGCAGGGAGCCGTGGATGGACTCGAGGATGTGCTTGCGCGACAGGCCGCGGTCGTTCGGCCCGGGGCCCGTGGGCCAGTACACCTTCGTGGCCAGCTCGTAGCCCTCCCTGCGCACGCCCTCGAGCGCGCGGCCGAGCACCTCCTCGGCCTTCGTGCCTGCGTAGACATCCGCGGTGTCGAAGGTGGTGATGCCCTCGTCGAGCGCGGCGCGCACGCACGCGAGCGCCGCCTCCTCTTCCACCTGGGAGCCGTGGGTCAGCCAGTTTCCATAGGAAATCTCGCTGACCATGAGTCCGCTGCTACCGAGATGCCGGAAGTTCATGATGGCGCACCTTAACGGCGGACCCGGGACCAGGCACCCGAAACCGATCGCCGCTCAGAGCGCCTCGCCCGCGAGCACTTTCACGTACGTCTCGGCGACACCGAG
This sequence comes from Myxococcaceae bacterium, assembly GCA_022616315.1. Classification (GTDB taxonomy): domain Bacteria; phylum Myxococcota; class Myxococcia; order Myxococcales; family Myxococcaceae; genus JAKEEX01. Next base: position 10,564 of record JAKEEX010000766.1, on the reverse strand, counting down.
GAACCTCCCTCCTCTCACTCCCGTGAGGTACTGCCGCTTCATCGCGCGCGTGGCGCCCACGTAGAACATGGCGCGCCGCACGCGCTCGTTCTCCCGCGCGGTCTTCTCCCTCGCGCCGGCCATCCACTGCTCGATGGTGTCCAGGGCCTCCAGACCGGCGAAGAAGACGATGGGGCACTCGTGCCCCTTGCAGCTGAAGACGGTGGTGGCGCGCACGTGGTCCACGCCGCTCACGCGGAAGTCCGTGATGTCGCGGCCGCCCTTGCCACCGTAGGCCTCCGAGGGCACGCCGGCGCGCTTCAGGGCGTCGGTGAACGTGGACGGCATCACCGGGGCCACCACCAGGATGTCCCCCGGCGCCACGCCCTCCTCCCGGACGAGGCGCGCCACCTCCTTCGCCACCCACTGGGCCTCGCTGCGCGTGGAGGCGAAGCCCTTCGCCACGGGCACCACGCCGCCGCGCTCGGTGGATTGCACCCGGAAGAGGCCCTCCAGCGTCTCCTCGGGGAGCTGCAGGAGACCCTCGCGCGCGAGCTCTCCCACTTTCATGTACTCGCGCATGCCGGGGTCCGCAGCCCCGTGCCTCTTCAGCGGGTCCAGCACCACGTTGAAGGCCACGTCCAGGATGTCGCGCGTGGCGCGGAACGTCTCCTTCAGCACGCGCGTGCGGCCGCGGAAGGAGAGCCCGTCCGGCAGCTGCTCCTTCAGAGCGTCGATGGGCACCTGGCCGTAGACGTTCTGCGAGTCGTCCATGAACAGGTGGAAGCAGCGCACCGCGCGCCTGTCCTCCGTGGTGTGGGCACGTGCCATTCCGTAGAGCGCGGCGAGTGCGCGGGCGTCCATGTCCTGCGCCTCGTCCACGAACACGGCATCGAAGCCGCCGGGGATGGGCCGCCTGAGCGCCCCCACGTGCTTCACCGTCACCTGGGCGCGCAGCCTCCGTGCCCGCTCCGCGCCCGCGCGCTTCACCAGCGCCTCACCCAGCAGCGCGTCCACGAGCGGCACCAGGGAGCGGTTGAAGAAGGACACCAGGACGCGGGCCTGCGGGTGCTCCATCAGGTAGCGCGCCGCCCAGTGCGCGAGCACGTACGTCTTGCCGCTGCCCGCGACACCGCGCACCAGGTGGTGCCCGTCGTCGAAGCGGCGCTCGAAGAGCGACACCTGCTCCTGGGTGAAGAGCGGACGCGACGCACGGCTGTTCGTGATCTCTCCGCCCAGCGTCGTGGGCGGCGGTGGAGGTGGCAGGGGCGGCCCTGGCGTGCGCACCGGCACGGGCTCCAGTCTCGGGACGTCACCCGCGGTGGCCCTGAGCAATGGCAGCAGCGAGAAGAACCCGCGAGCGACACCGCTCCGCGCCTCCTCGCGGCTCGCGAGCACGAAGAGGTAGTCCTGCGCGCGACTCGCGGCCACGTTGAGCAGCGGCACCAGCGTGTGGGGCGGAAAGGGCCGCCCACCCGCCACCGTGTCCACCAGCACCACGTCGTACTGAGTGCCCTGCTGGCGGTGGATGGTGGAGGCGGCGAAGAGCTCCTGCCGAAGTCCCGCGCGCTGCCCCAGCCTGCGCAGCAGCTGCGCCTGCGCACGGTAGGGCGTCACGCACAGGACCTTCAGACCTGCTCTCACCGCCTGGCCCGCGAGCTGGAGGGCAAGCTCGGCGGACAGCTCGCGCTGGTAGCCCGAGCCGCTCTCGCCGCGCCCGTGGCTGAGCCTGCGCGCGTCCTTCGTGAGGCCGTCCAGCACCACCCACCCGGCACGCAGCGGGGGGAAGGCCGCCACCGGCGCCGGCATCGAAGCCCGCTCGAGCACGCCCGGCCCATCCGCCAGCTGTCCCGCGTAGCAGTAGTCACTCACCACGCGGGAGATGTCCGGGTGCATTCGGTGCTGGGTCCGCAGGAGCAGCACGTCCGCGCGCACCGCGTCGCGCGCTGCGTCCTCCAGGTGCGACAGCGCGCTCGCGCGCAGCCACGTCTGCGTGCCCTTCCCCGCTCCTTCCGCCGCACGGCTCACCGGGCCAATCTGCTTGGGGTCGCCTGCGAGCGTCACGCGCTCGGCGAGCGGACCCAGCACGGCCGCGGCCGCGCGCGTCACCATGCCCGCCTCGTCCACCACGAGCCGCGCGAAGGTCTGCTTCCCGTCGAGCTCGTGCACGAGCTTCAGCGCCCGGTGGACGGTGAGCACCATCAGTGGGCTGTCCCCCTTCTCCGCCTCCTTCAGCGTGGGGTCCTTCAGCTTTCCGCGCAGGGCGCGCAGCTCCGCCTGGAGGCTGGCCACCTCGCGCGGGGGACCGCCGCGGAAGCGCTTCATCAGGAGCGCGCGCTCGCGCTCCTGGATGGACTGGAGCAGCTTGCCCGCCTTCGTCTCCTCCAGCATCACCGTGGGCAGACGCGCGAGCTCCTCGCTCGCCCCCGTGCCCCCGCGGAAGATGCTGCCCGTCAGCGGCCGGCCCGGGATGGGGTCCTGCTCGAGCAATCGGCTGACGCGCACCACCAGCTCGTCCGCGGCGCGGTTGGTGGGAGCCACCGCGAGGATGCGCTCGTGTGGGCGCGTGCGCAGGGACCGCGCGATCAGCCCGGCCACCGCCGTCGTCTTGCCCGTGCCAGGCGGACCCCAGACGCAGCCCCAGGGCTGGTTCCAGAGCCGCTCGTCCGCGGGGAGCGCCGCCTCCTCGGGTGAGGGCGCCGGGGGCGTGGCCTGTCCCTTCGCGCGCAGGAGCGACAGCGCGAGCGCGTCCGTGCGCTCCGTGTACGCAGACGCCGCAGAGCACAGCGCCTCGGCGAAGTCGAAGGGCTTGTAGCACCAGCGGTCCGCGTGCAGCGCCCGCCCATCCATCTTCTCGCCGTCGTCCGAGGCGGCGAAGACGCGGCCCGACTCGAAGTCCAGGTGGACGATGCCCCCGGCGAAGACGCACTCCTCGCCGAGGAAGCCGAGCAGCTGTCCGCCGGACCAGTCCGGGTCCGCTACGGGCACCGGCATGAGTCCGAGGACGCCTGGGGAATCCACTCCGACGTCACGCACGTCCTGCAGCCGCTGAGCCCGGTACTGGCTCTTCTCCGCGAGCAGCGCCTCGCGCAGGTCCTCCGGGAGGTACGAGGGTGGAGTCCACGCAGGGCGCGTGCGGGAGGCCACTGTCCGCTGCATCGCCTCGCGCACCACCTCTTCGGAGGGAGGCGCCGACTTCTCCCTCTCCCCCTGGGAGAGGGAAAGGGTGAGGGGGCCGTGCAACCCAGGTCCGCTTTGCGCATCGTCGCGCTCCACCACGAGCTCACGCACGGAGAGGGACGCGCTTCGTCCGCCGGGCCGCGCGCCTGCTTCACCCACCTCCACCTGCATCCGCCGCATCATGGTGCCCGGTGCGCCGTATCCGAAGGTGTGCGCCTGCGGGCCGCCGTCCCCTCGACCCGCGGGAGCGACGCTGCGGCGAGAGGCCTCCGGACGCCCGAACTCACCCGCTCGTGCAGGGTGCCCCGGTGGGCGCGTGGAGCGGGACGGTAGGTGACCAGATGTTCAGCGTCAACCGTTGGCGCTTCCGGGTCCCCACCCTGGCGCCCCCTGACTCAGCGCCTGTCGCGCGCGAGGTCCTTGAGGAGCCACTCCAGGTACCAGGCCTCGCTGCGGTCGGGGAAGCGACCTCGCACCTTGGCCAGCTGGCGCGCCAGCGTTGCTTCCGCCTCGGCGGGAGGCTGGTGCAGGGCGCGCAGGTAGCGTGCGCGCAGCCGCGCGGTGCGGCCAGGGCCACGCCACAGCAGCCACGCCACCAGCGCAACGCACGCGAGCACGACGAGGACGGTGGTCTCCACGGTGCGTCACCCTCTCACGCCGCGTCCCTCCGGGCCAGCACGAGCGGCGGCAGCTCAAGGCCGCGGCGGCCCCCGCGCGGCGCCGGCGGAGGTGAGGCGGTGCGTGAGAGGTCTCCCCTCCTCGAACTCGCGCACGCTCGCCAGCGTCGTGCGGGCGATGGCCCCCAGCGCCTCCCGGGTGAGGAACGCCTGGTGCGAGGTGACGAGCACGTTGGGGAAGGTGAGCAGCCGCGCCAGGACGTCGTCCTGCAGGATGCCCTCGGAGAGGTCCGAGAAGAAGATGCCCGCCTCGGCCTCGTACACGTCCAGGCCGGCCGCCCCCACCTGCCCCGACTTGAGCGCGTCCAGCAGCGCCGCCGTGTCCACCAGCCCGCCACGCGCCGTGTTGATGAGCATCACCCCGCGCTTCATGCGCGAGAGGGCGGCGCGGTCGACGAGGTGGTGCGTGGCCGGGGTGAGCGGCACGTGCAGCGAGACGATGTCCGACTGCGCGAGCAGCGACTCCAGCGGCACGTACTCGACCCCGAGCGCCTCGGCCAAGTGCGTGTCCGGCGCCACGTCGAAGGCGAGGACCCGGCAGCCGAAGCCGCGGAAGATGCTCGCCGCGGCCGAGCCGATGCGCCCCGTGCCCACCAGGCCCACGGTCCTGCCGTGCAGGTCGAAGCCCACCAGCCCCTCGAGGGAGAAGTTCAGGTCGCGCACGCGAGTGGAGGCCCGGTGCGTCCGTCGGTTGAGGGTGAGCACCAGCGCCGCCGCGTGCTCGGCCACGGCATGGGGCGAGTAGTCGGGCACCCGCACCACCGCAATCCCGAGGCGCTCGGCGGCCGCGAGGTCCACGTGGTTGAAGCCCGCAGAGCGCAGCGCCACGAGCCGCACGCCGCCGCCGTGCAGCAGCTCGAGCGTCGCGGCGTCCAGCCGGTCGTTGACGAAGCTGCACACCGCGGGGCTGCCCGCGGCGAGGGGCGCCGTCTGCTGCGTCAGCCGGCCGTCGAAGAAGGTGAGTGCGTGACCGAACTCCCGGTTCGCCTCCTCGAAGGCGCGGCGGTCGAAGCTGCGCGTGTCGAAGATGGCGAGGCGCACGGTCTCCTCCTCAGGCGCGGTCCTCCGCCGCGGCCTCGCGCAGGTCCACGTCCTCGAGCAGCTCCGCGGCCAGCCGCACGAAGTCCGCATGGGTGACGATGCCCACGAGGTCCCCTGCGTGGTCCACCACCGGCAGGCAGCCGTACTTGTTGTTCAGCGACAGCTGGATGGCGTCGCGAAGCGGTGTGTTGGGGTGCACGGTGGCCACGTCGCGTTGCATGAAGTCCATGGCCCACAGCGTCTCCAGCGGGCCCTCGGCCGCCGACTTCGCGAGCGCGCGCAAGAGGTCCCTGTGCGTGACGAGCCCCACCAGCTTGCCGTCCCGCACCACGGGAAGGTGGCGGACGCGCTCCTGGCGGAGCAGCTCGTCGATGCGGGCGAGGTTGTCCATCTCCTTGAGCGTCACCACGTCCCGCGTCATCAGTTCCGCAACCCGCCGCATGGCGCCTCCTCGGGGAAGCCTCGGGAAGAAGGTGGAGCCGGCCGGCGTCCCCTGCAGGGCGCCAGCCCCACCCGTCGCTCCCTCCCCTGCTCTGTCGAGGGCCGCCGGTGGTGGACGCGTTCACCGTCCCGCCGCCTCCGAAGCAGCCGGCATGCCAGCCGCCGGCTCATCGCGTGAAGCGCTCCACGGCCGCTCCAATCGCGTAGGCGGCTCCGGCTGCAGCCATCCCGATGACGAGCATCTCGGCGGCGCTCCGCCACATCCGTCGACCCAGGAGCCGGGCGCGAATTCCCCCTGCGAGGGTGAGGGCCAGCGCGGCCAGGAGGATCGCCCTCTGGAAGACGGTCCAACCCTCCGGGGAGGGCATGGCGTAGGCGGTGAGCGGAAGGGCGCCGACGACGGCGAAGGCGAGGCTGGTGGCGACGCCGTGGCGCCACGGCTTCTCCACCGCGATGGGCGTCCCCGTCTGCGCGAGCTCCGACTTGAGCGCCAGGTAGTTGCTCGCGCCCATGGACAGCCCGTCGGCCACCAGGTTCGCCATGCCGAGGATGAGGCCGATGCGCGGATCGAGGGACGCACCGGTTGCGCCGGAGACCACCGCGAGCGTCGTGATGACCCCGTCGACGGCTCCGTTCACCATGTCCCTCAGGTAGTGCGCGAAGCCGCCGGTGGGCTTTCCGGATGCGACCATGGTCGTAACGTGCCCCCAGGTGGAGGCGGGCGCTGCACAGGGTGGGCCCCTGCCCAGGGGCCCTGCAGCCACGGTTCGTGAAGTCCGTCCGCTGGTTCCCACATGACGGCTACGGCCGCGCGTGGTCCTCGAGGTCCTGACGGAACGCGCGCACCCTCTTCACCAGGCCGTCGAGTGCCTTGGACGAGATGTCCGACACGTCCTCGAGCAGGCGCTCGGCGTCCTCCACCAGCGGCTCCAGCGTCTGCCACCGGTCGCGGGCTTCCATTCCCGCCAGGTGCAGGTTCACGCGCACCTCGTCGCGGAGCGTCCTCAGCTGCGCCATCTGCTCCTGCATCCACTGCTTCGCCTGAACGTTGTTCATCGCGTCCTCCTTCTGAGTTGACGACCCAGAGGAAGAGCAACGCGTGTGCCGGCGTCGGCCCTGCGTGCGGGCCCGCGGGAGGCCGCACATCGTTCGCCCGGTGGGGGCCTCGCGCGCAGCCCTTGCGCGCGCCGTCCGTCAGTCCTCGTCGGCCGCCGAGGCTCCGCCCTCTGCGTACTCCTTGAGGCGGTACTGAATCTTCCGCGGGCTGATGCCCAGCACCTCGGCTGCGCGCGAGGTGGAGCCGTCCACCATCTCCAGGGTGCGGAGAATGGCCTCCTTCTCGATGTCCCACAGCGTGGCGCCGGCGATGGAGGCCATCCTCTCCTCGCCGGACTGCCGTGTGAACGGCTTCCTCGCCGCAGGGCACGTCTGCACCATCATGGGCATGGAGGAGTACCTGCCCCTCGTCCAGAAGCACCACGTCCCCGTCGTCGTGACGGGCTTCGAGCCGCTCGACATCCTCCAGGGAATCACCATGTGCGTGCGCCAGCTCGAGGAGGGTCGCGCCGAGGTGGAGAACCAGTACGAGCGCTCGGTGCGGGCCGAGGGCAACCGCACGGCGCGGGAGATGATCCGCGAGGTGTTCGAGGTCATCCCCCGTACGTGGAGAGGGATTGGCCCCATTCCCCACAGCGGCCTCGGCCTTCGCCCTCCTTACGCGGACCTCGACGCCGAGCGGAGGTTCCAGGTGGAGCGCGTGGGCGGGAGGGAGGCGCCCGAGTGCAGGAGCGGGCTGGTCCTCCAGGGGCTCCTCAAGCCGCCGGATTGTCCAGCGTTCGGAAGGCGCTGTACGCCGGAGTCACCTCTGGGCGCCACCATGGTGTCCTCCGAGGGAGCGTGCGCGGCGTACTACCGGTACCGGAGGTTCGAGGAGCCATGGCCAACCCCGACTTCGCGCTGACCTGCCCGGTGCCCCTGGGCCGCCACCGGACCCTCCAGCTCGCGCACGGAGGCGGGGGCCGGCTCACCCGCGAGCTCATCGAGGGGCTCTTCCTTCCGGCCTTCGACACCGCCACGCCGAACGACCGTCACGACAGTGCCGTGCGTCCATTTGGCGCCTCCCGGCTCGCGTTCACCACGGACTCCTACGTCGTGCACCCGCGCGTCTTCCCCGGAGGCGACATCGGACGGCTGGCGGTCATCGGCACCGTCAACGACCTCGCCATGGCGGGGGCCCGGCCGCTCTACCTGAGCGCCGGCTTCATCCTCGAGGAGGGGCTGCCCATCGACGAGCTGCGGAGAATCGCAGGGTCCATGCGCGCCGCGGCCGAGGCGTGTGGGGTGGAGCTCGTCACGGGCGACACCAAGGTGGTGGACCGTGGGAAGGGGGACGGCGTCTTCGTGAACACCTCCGGCGTCGGGCTGGTGCCGCCGGACATCGCCATTCACCCGCGCCGCATCCGGCCGGGCGACGCCATCCTGCTCTCCGGGGACGTGGGGCGGCACGGCATCGCCGTCCTCTCGGTGCGCGGGGGGCTCGCGTTCGAGAGTCCTGTCGAGAGCGACTGCGCGTCGCTCGCCCCGCTGGTCTCATCGCTCCTCGACGCAGGCGTCGACGTGCACTGCCTGCGAGACGCGACGCGTGGGGGCCTGGCCACCGCGCTCAACGAGCTCGCGCTCGACGGAGGCGTCGCCATGGAGGTCGAGGAGCACGCCATCCCGGTCCCCGAAGGGGTCCAGGGTGCCTGCGAGCTCCTGGGGCTGGACCCGCTCTACGTCGCCTGCGAGGGGCGGATGGTCGCATTCGTTCCGGGCGCGAGTGCGGGCCGTGCGCTCGCGGCGCTCCGGGCGTGTCCAGGAGGTGAGCAGGCCGCCTGCATCGGGACGGTCCAGACGGGTCCGCCTGGAATGGTGGCGCTGAGGACGAGGATGGGCTCGCGACGGCTCCTCGACCTCCTCTCCGGCGAGCAGCTCCCGCGCATCTGCTGAACCAGGACACCGCTCCCCGCACGGCCCGAGCATCTCTGGGGGCCTGTTGAAGGGAGGCGCCCCTGGCCTCCGGGACTCATGGTTGCGTCGCCTGCTGCGGCCAGGCCTGCGTCCCGCCGCACAGGGAGCGGACCGAGGTGAACCCGCGCGCACGCAGCTGCTCCGCTGCCCGCTGCGAGCGTCCACCCCCCTTGCCACACACCGTGACGACGAAGGCGTCCCTCCGCAGCTCGATGGCGCGAGCTGCCAGCGCGTCGAGCGGGATGTTGATGGCACCTCCGACGTGGCCGGCCGCAAACTCCTCGGGCGAGCGCACGTCGATGACGACCACGCGTGCATCTCGGGACTGCCGCGCACGCAGCTCGACAGGCTCGACGCACGCGTCGGAGGAGGGGCGCACCTCACTGCACCCGAGGGTCTCGGTCATGCGCACGGCGACGACGAGGCCGGACACGAGGGTGAGCCCGGCGACGAGCCACATGGCCGACGCGAGCCCGAAGGCATCCGCGGCCATGCCCGCGAGCAGCGCTCCGACCGCGTAGCCGAGGTCCCGCCACAGCCGATACACGCCCACGGACGACGCCCGCCACGAGGGGTGCGCCACGTCACCGATGGCGGCGAGCAGCGTCGGGTAGACCATGGCGGTCCCGACACCGAGCAGGACCGCGCCCGCGGCGAATCCGGCGAAGCCGCTGGCGACGACGACGACGGCGATGCCGGCCGCCTGCACCCACATGCCCGAGGCGATGAGCCACTTGCGCCCGACCCGGTCCGACCAGGCCCCGGTGAAGAGCTGGGCGATGCCCCAGGTCGCCGGGTACACCGCCGCGAGCGTTCCAATCTGCTCGAGGCTCATCCGTGCGGTGGCGAAGAAGAGGGGGAAGAGCCCCCAGGCCATTCCGTCGTTCAGGTTGTTGACGAGGCCGGCCTGGCTGACGCTGGAGAGGTTCCTGTCGAGCAGGGTGGTCCGCCAGAAGACCTCGCGCTGCGAGGGAACCCCGTCCGGCGGGAGCGCGGCGTGGAGCCTCGACTCGGCTGCGACGTGGTGCCGCGTCTCACGCACCGCGAACACCGACAGCCCCAGGCCGGCCGCGACGAACCCGACGCCCAGGTAGAACGGCTCCGGGCGGAGCCCGTGGCGGGCCGCGAGCCACCCCGTCGCGAGCGCGCTCCCGGCCACCGCGAAGTAGCCGGCGAACTCGTTGAGCCCCATCGCGAGCCCCCGGTTCCTCGCGCCGGCGAGGTCGATCTTCATGATGACCGTGGTGGACCACGTGAGACCCTGGCTCATGCCGAGGAGCGCGTTGGCGACGAGCACCCACTCCCAGCTCGGCGCCCACATGAGCAGGAACGGCACCGGCGCGGCGACCAGCCAGCCTGCGACGAGGATGTGCTTGCGGCCGAACCGGTCGGACAGGCGCCCCGCGAGGTAGTTGGTCAGCGCCTTCGTGACGCCGAAGACGACGATGAACGAGAGCACCGCGGCCCTCGCCACGAGCTGGAACTCCTGCTCGGCGATGGGTGGCAGGAGGGTGCGCTCCATCCCGACCATCGCGCCGACGAAGGCGTTGACGACGACGAGGAGGGAGAACTGCGCGAGGTTCTCGCGGAGCCCCAGGCGGACATCGCTCATGGAATGGCCTCGCGGGAGGGACCCGCCTCGACGGGCAGGCCCGCCGCCTGCCACTCGGGGAAGCCGTCGGCGAGGCGCCGGGCCTTGCGGCCGCGGGCGCGCAGCACCCGTACCGCCTCGTCCGCGTAGACGCAGTAGGGGCCGCGGCAGTAGGCCACCACCTCGCGGCCCCGCGGCAGCTCCTTGAGGCGCGCCTCCAGCGCGTCCACGGGGATGGAGATCGCGCCGGCGATGTGGCCCTGTCGGTACTCCTCGTCCGGGCGCACGTCGAGCACGGTGACGTGCCCCTCCCGCAGGCGTGCGAGCAGCTCCTTGCGCTCGACCGCCTCCAGGCTGTCGCGGTCCTTCAGGTAGGTGGCCACCAGCCGGTCCACCTCGGCGAGGTGCGCCTCGGCCAGGCGCCGCATGCTCCGCACCACCGCTGACACCTCCGGGGAGGCGAGCCGGTAGAAGGCGTACAGTCCCTCCCTGCGGGCCTCCACCAGGTGGGCCTCCCGCAGCACCTGCAGGTGCTGGGAGGCGTTCGCCAGGGAGAGGCCACTCTCGCGAGCCAGCGCCTCCACCGTGCGCTCCCCCTGCGCGAGCAGCTCCACCAGCTCCAGCCGGTGGGGGTTGCCCAGCGCCT
>JAKEEX010000765.1 GCA_022616315.1 Myxococcaceae bacterium | reverse complement strand
GCAGCCCGTCACCTCGCGCGGCATCCGCCTCGGCGTGGACGTCTGGGTTGGGGCCAACGCCGGCATCACGGACGGCGTCACGGTGGCGGACCACGCCGTGGTCGGAATGGGCGCGGTGGTCACCCACAACGTGCCCGCGTGGGCCATCGTAGGAGGCGTCCCCGCGCGCATCCTCGGGGACCGCCGCACCTGGCGGCGCTAGTCAGCCCGCCTTCGCCTGCGCCCCGAGCCCTGCCCGCACCTCCGCGGCGGCCCGGTACCCGGACTCCACCGCACCGTCGATGTAGCCGCACTGCTCCACCGCCGTCTCCGTCCCGGCCCAGTGCACGCGGCCACAGGGAGCACGCAGCGCGGCCGCCACCTCCGTCATCACGCCCGGCCCCATGACGCCCACGTAGCAGCCGCGGCTCCACGGCTCGGCCACCCAGTCCAGCTCCATGTAGCCGCTCGGGTGCGCGGCCTCGGGACCGAAGAGACGCGCGAGGTGTGCGAGCACCTCCGCTCTCCGCGCGTCAGCGGGCTTCCCCGTCCACGCGCGCGCGGAGTCCGCGAGCAGGAAGGCCACCAGGGCCGGGTGCGCGCCGTCGTGGGACGTGTCATCGAAGGCAAGCCGCACGGGCCCGGTGTCGCTCACCGCCTCACCGGAGAAGCCGGCCTCGCGCCAGAATGCGCGCGGATAGGCGGCCAAGCACTTGATGACCGAGCCCATGGGCATGCGCGTGTGCACCGCCGCGCGCTCCGGCGGCAGCGCCGGTGAGAACTCCACCTCCCGGGCCAGCGCAGGCGGCACAGCCATCACCACGGAGCGGGCCTCCCACCGCCGTCCATCCGAGGCCGTGACGACGACGCGGGAGTCGTCCTGCTGCACCGCGCGCACCGGTGTCTCGAGCACCACGCGCTCCCCCAGCTCGGCGGCCATGCGCTCGGAGACCTGGCCCATGCCGCCCACCACGCGCTCGGCCTGCGCACCCCCCTCGACCTCCGTGAGCTTCATCAACCCGCCGCCCGAGTGCGCGTAGAAGAGGAAGTGCAGGAGCGAGAGCTGCTCCGGCTCCGCGGCGAAGATGGCCCGGGTGGCGATGTCGAGCGCCAGCCGCGCGCCCGGGGTACGCATGAAGCGCTGGCCGTATTCGGCCACGGTCATCGCATCCCACTGGGCAGCCTCGGGGGCCGCGGGGGGGTGCTCCCTCGGGACGCGCCTCGCCCACCGCTCCAGGCGCCACACGTTCCACTGCAGGTCCAGGAGGTCCAGGAGCGGCAGCGCGGGCACCTTGCCCGCGTAGGTGCGTACCTCACCCTGCACCTCGAGCACCTTGCGGCCGTCGTGGTGTTGCGGAAACGTGCGCAGCCCGAGCTCACGGAGGAGGCCGTGCAGGTGCCGCTGGTAGGGCGCCACCCACTGCCCGCCCAGGTCCACACGGTCCGCGCCGAGCGCCTGCGACAGCGTGCGGCCCCCCACTCGCGAGCGCGCCTCCAGCACCACCACCGAGGCACCGGACCGCGCGAGCGCCCTCGCCGCGCAGAGCCCTGCGACACCCGCCCCCACGATGACCACATCCACGCTGCCGCCGCCGCGCATGGCCCCGAGCGTACCCCGCGGGGCAGCCCGTCCGTCCACTGGCGCCCCCTTCACATCCGCTCACGTCAACAAGAAGAGAGTGTGCACGGCCCCCCTGGAACGGGTCTGCAGAAAGGACCGCGTTCGCGCGAGAAGACGCGCTCCCCATCGGCGTAGAAGTGCGACTTCCTCCGAGAGCAAGTGGGGCCACGGTGACACCGATGAAGAAGGTTGACAGGCCCACAGTGAGTGGGCGAGGTTGCGCCGCCTTTTCCGTCCCCGGTGCGCCGGCGCGGTCGGGTCCGACGCGATGTGCACCAGGTGAACTGACTCCTCCTCCGGTCCGCGCATGAGCAGCCTACTCTTCCCTCGTTGGACGAACACGGTGTCGCGGTTGACCGCGGCCCTCCTGCTCTCACTCCCCGCAGTGGCGATTGGCGGACTGATGCTCTACGTCCGCTCGCCGCTCGCGAACGCCCAGAGCCATCCGGTCGAACAGCCGTTCGAGTTCGACCACCGCCACCACACCGGTGACGAGGCTATCGACTGTCGCTACTGCCACCACATGGTGGAGGAGAGCTCGACGGCCGGTATCCCCTCCACCACCCTCTGCGTGTCCTGCCACGCGCAGGTGTGGAACAAGAGCCCCTACCTCGCGCAGCTCCGGGAGAAGTTCTTCACGGACCAGCCCATCCCGTGGGTGCGGGTCCACAACCTCCCCGAGTACGTCTACTTCAACCACTCCATCCACGTGAACAAGGGCGTGGGCTGCGTCACCTGCCACGGGCGGGTGGACCAGATGGCGGCCATCTACCAGAAGGAGCCGCTCACCATGGCCTGGTGCCTGGAGTGCCACCGCAACCCGGGCCCCAACCTCCGCCCGGTGGAGTTCATGACCTCCATGACGTGGCAGCCGGAGAAGGACCCGGGCCTGCGCGCTGCGCAGATCCAGGACCTGACGGCGAAGTACGACGTCCACGCACGCACGAGCTGCGACACCTGCCACCGATGAAGCGCCCGTCTCCTGCACCCATGTCCTCGGACTCCCCCATGTCCCTGTCCCTCCCGGTGGTGAACGGCGCAACCGCGCACGACCACGAGCACGCGAACGACCCCGTGGGCGCCATGTTCGACGAGGCGGCCGCCCAGGGTGACCCCGCCGAGCCCGGCTACGGCAAGACGTACTGGCGCAGCATCGAGGAGAAGCTCCAGACGCCCGAGTTCCTCGAGGCGGCGAAGGGCGAGTTCCCCGTGGGCGCGGACCTGCCTCCCACGGGCGTGGCGCGCCGCGAGTTCCTCGGCCTCCTGGGCGCGAGCATGGCGCTGGCCGGCGTGGGCACGGCGTGCACCACCCGTCCGAAGGACGAGAAGCTCCTGGCCTACACCAAGACGCCGGAGAGCCTGGCGCCGGGCATCCCCCAGCACTACGCGAGCGCCATCAACCTGGAGGGCTACGCGAGCGGCGTGCTGGTGCGCTCCTGGGAGGGCCGCCCCACGAAGGTGGAGGGCAACCCCGAGCACCCGGTGAACCGCGGGGCCACGGGCGCCTACGAGCAGGCGTACCTGATGGACCTCTACAGCCCGCACCGCGCGAACACGGTGAAGCAGGGCGGGACGGGCCGGGCGTACCGGACGTTCACGGAGGAGCTGACGGCGCGCCTGGTGCAGATGCAGGCGGATGGCGGCGCGAAGCTGCGCTTCCTGCTGGGGCCCACCGCCTCCCCGCTGGTGGCCCACCTCAAGCAGCGCATCCAGCAGCGCTTCCCCAACGCCCGCTTCTACGGCTTCCAGAGCGTGTCCCGCGCCAACGCGGTGGAGGGCGCGCGCGTGGCCTTCGGGCGTCCGCTGGAGGCCTCGTACGACTTCGCCAGCGCGGACGTCATCCTCTCGCTCGACTCGGACTTCCTCCAGACGGGGCCCGAGCCGGTGCGCTACGCCCGCGAGTACTCCGCCCGCCGCGACCCGAAGGCCCAGGGCGGCATGAACCGCCACTACCAGGTGGAGAGCCACCTCTCCATCACCGGTGGCATGGCGGACCACCGCCTGCGCGTGAAGTCCGGCCAGGTGATGGGCGTGCTCTCCGCCGTGGCCCAGGCGCTCGGGGTGTCCGGCGCCGGCCGCGCGGCGCTCCCGCAGGATGCTCAGGCCTGGGTGTCCGTCGTGGCCCAGGACCTGCGCCGCGCCGGCCAGCGCGCGCTCGTCGTGGTGGGTGAGCGTCAGCCCGCCGCCGTCCACGCGCTCGCCTTCGCCGTCAACCAGGCGCTCGGAAGCCTCGGGACGACGGTGCGCACGCACGCGCCCGTCCTCCTGGATGCCTCCGCCGGTCCCGACTCGCTCGAGCAGCTCGCGCGGGAGATCCAGGCCGGCCAGGTGGACACGCTCTTCATCAGCGCGAACGACCCGGTCTACCAGGCCCCCGCGGACGTGCCCTTCGGCGAGCTCCTGACGAAGGTGCCCAACGTCATCCACACGGGCCTCTTCGAGAACGCGACGAGCCGCGCGGCCCAGTGGTTCGTCCCCGCCACCCACGCGTTCGAGGCGTGGGGCGACGGCCGCAGCGCGGACGGCACCGTCACCCTCACCCAGCCGCTCATCAACCCGCTCCACAGCGGCGTGAGCGAGCCGGAGCTCCTGGCGCTCTTTCTCTCCGAGCCCTACCGCTCCAGCTACCAGCTGCTGCGCGACGCCTGGCGCGGCCAGACCGGCGCGGTGGGCTTCGAGACCCGCTGGGAGACGTGGGTCCAGTCCGGCTTCGTGTCCGGGAGCCAGGCCGCCTTCGAGCAGGCCCCGGTGCAGGCCGACGCGGTGGCCCGCGCGGTCCAGGCCCTCTCCGCGCCGAAGGCCGGCATCGAGCTCAACTTCGTCACCGACTACTCCGTGCTGGACGGGCGCTTCTTCAACAACCCGTTCCTGCAGGAGCTGCCGGATCCCATCAGCAAGATCGTGTGGGACAACGCGGCCTCCATCAGCCCCGCCACCGCGGAGAGGCTCGGCCTCACGGCCGGGGACGTGGTGGAGGTGTCCTACCGCGGCCGCACTCTCCAGGTTCCCGTCTGGATTGCGCCCGGCCACGCGGACGACGCGCTGACCCTGCCGCTCGGCTACGGGCAGGTGGCGCAGTTCAACTACGTGGACGTGGACGGCCCGCAGACGGTGGGCTTCAACGCCGGCGCCCTCCGCGTCTCGGACGCGCCCTACTTCGACGGCGGCGCCGAGCTGACGAAGACGGGCAAGCGGCACG
Source organism: Myxococcaceae bacterium (assembly GCA_022616315.1). GTDB lineage: Bacteria > Myxococcota > Myxococcia > Myxococcales > Myxococcaceae > JAKEEX01. Next base: position 1,922 of record JAKEEX010000765.1, on the reverse strand, counting down.
AGTTCGTCCAGACGCAGATCCACTGGTCCCTCAACGACCCCGTGCCGGAGCGGTTCAAGAGCCTGGTGAAGGAGCGCCCCGTCGTGCTCGAGCAGACGCTGCCCGAGTACGAGAAGCACCCGGGCGAGCCCGCCGAGCACCACCGCAGCCTGCCGGCGGACCAGAACCTGCTCCCCGCCTACCAGTACGCGCAGACGCTCGAGCAGGGCTACAAGTGGGGCATGGCCATCGACCTGACCCGCTGCACTGGCTGCAGCGCGTGCGTCCTGGCCTGCCAGACGGAGAACAACATCCCGGTGGTGGGCAAGGAGCAGGTCAAGCGCGGCCGCGAGATGACCTGGCTGCGCCTGGACCGCTACTACCGCGGCGAGGTGGCGGACGCGGAGATGGTGACGCAGCCCATGATGTGCGTGCACTGCGAGAAGGCGCCGTGCGAGTACGTCTGCCCGGTGAACGCCACCGTCCACAGCGAGGAAGGCCTCAACGTGATGGTCTACAACCGTTGCGTGGGCACCCGGTACTGCTCCAACAACTGCCCCTACAAGGTGCGGCGCTTCAACTACCTGCACTACACGGACGGCAAGACCGCCACCGAGCGGATGATGATGAACCCGGACGTGACGGTGCGCGCCCGCGGCGTGATGGAGAAGTGCAGCTACTGCGTGCAGCGCATCGAGCGGGCCCGCATCAACACCCGCGTGGCGGCGGCGTCCTCCGGGGACAAGAGCCGCGGCCTCATCCGCGACGGCATGGTGAAGACGGCCTGCCAGCAGGTGTGCCCCACGGAGGCCATCACCTTCGGCACCCTGAGCGACCCCGACGCGCGCGTCACGAAGCTGCACGCGGACGAGCGCGCCTACAAGGTCCTCAACGACCTCGGCACCCAGCCGCGCACCTCGTACCTGCTGCGCATCAAGAACCCACACCCCGCGCTGGCGGGGGTGAAGGCCTAACGGGATAGGGACACGTCATGGCTGCTCAAGCTGCTGACCTCACGATGGATCCGCTCGAGCCCCGCCCGCTCGTCGCGCCCCATCACGACGACAAGACGCTCAACGAGACGCTGCTCGCCCACGTGTGGGCCAGGCCGGGCAAGGGCTGGTGGACGCTCTTCGGGCTGGCCTTCATGACGATGCAGCTGCTCATCATCGGCGTGGGCTACACGCTGGCGAAGGGCATCGGCGTTTGGGGCAACAACCAGCCGGTGGGCTGGGCCTTCGACATCATCAACTTCGTGTGGTGGGTCGGCATCGGCCACGCGGGCACGCTCATCTCCGCCATCCTCCTGCTCTTCCAGCAGAAGTGGCGCACGAGCATCAACCGCTTCTCGGAGGCGATGACGCTCTTCGCGGTGATGTGCGCCGGCCTCTTCCCGGCGCTCCACACGGGCAGGCCCTGGTTCGACTTCTGGCTCTTCCCCTACCCCTCCACCACGGGCGCGTGGCCGCAGTTCCGCTCGCCCCTGGTGTGGGACGTGTTCGCCATCTCCACGTACTTCACCGTGTCCCTGCTGTTCTGGTACGTGGGCCTCATCCCGGACCTGGCGGCGCTGCGCGACTCGAGCAAGTCCCGCGTCCAGCGGCTGGTCTACGGCTTCTTCAGCCTCGGCTGGCGCGGCAGCGGGCGGCACTGGCACAACTACAAGATTGGCTACCTGCTGCTCGCGGGCCTCTCCACGCCGCTCGTGCTCAGCGTGCACACCATCGTGTCGTTCGACTTCGCCACGAGCAACCTGCCGGGCTGGCACGCGACCATCTTCCCGCCCTACTTCGTCGCCGGCGCCATCTTCAACGGCTTCGCCATGGTGGTGACGCTGATGGTGCCCGCGGGCGTGGTAGAATCGGCGCCTATCGCCAACTTCCGTTCCGAGATCCTGATCGTCTGAATTACGCGCCCACTGGTCACGTCGCGCAGCGTCAATG
>JAKEEX010000764.1 GCA_022616315.1 Myxococcaceae bacterium | reverse complement strand
GCTGCCCTTCCGCGCTCGAGGTTGAGTCCGGGTCCACGGAGTCGTGCCGACTCACACCACGCGGTCCGCGAGTGGCTCGCCGCGCTCGAAGCGGCGCAGGTTGGCGAGGAAGTGCTCCACGAGGGCGAGGTGCTCCTCGCGCCGTCCTCCCGCGGAGTGGGGCGTCACGTAGCAGCGGGGCGCGGACCACAGCGGGTGGTCCTTGGGCAGCGGCTCGCGCTGGGTGACGTCCAGGTAGACGCCGCCCAGCCGCCCGGCGTGCAGTGCCTCGAGGAGCGCCTGTTCATCCACCGTGGAGCCGCGGCCCACGTTGTACACACAGGCCCCGGTGCGCAGGCGTGCCAGTCGTGCGGCGCTCAGGAAGCCACGGGTGGCCTCGTTCTCCGGCAGCAGGTCCACCACGTGGTCCACCTCTGCGAGCGCCCCGTCCAGCTCCTCCTCCCGCAGCACACGGCCCGGCTCGCCCCCCGCGGCGGTGCGCCTGAATACGAACAGTCGCACTTCGAAGGGCGCGAGCAGCTGCGCGAGCCGACGCCCGATGGCCCCGTAGCCCAACAGCAGCACCGTCTGCCCGCGCAGCAGGAAGGATTGCACGCGGCGCTCCTCGCTCTGCCAGTCGCGGCTACCACGCTGCGAGTCGAGTGAATCCGGCAGACGGCGCGCCAGGGAGAGCATCATGGCGAGCACGTGCTCCGCACAGGGGTCTGCGTAGACGGAGGAGCTGGTGGTGAGCACGAGCCCCTTCTGGCGGGCCGCCTGTCGGAAGGCCTCGGTGTCGTAGCGTGTGTAGCCGGCGCTCGTCAGGTGGACCCAGCGCAGGCGCGGCGCGTCGAGCACGTCTGCCACGGCGGGTTGACCGAAGGCCACGTCCGCATTCTGGAGCGCCGGCTCCGTGCCGCGCTCGGCGAGATTCGAGCGCTGTCCTGCAGCGCGCAGCAGGCGATGGCCCGCAGTGCCCTCGCGCAGCAGGCGCTCGGCATCCTCGGGGAAGTCGGTGTCGCAGAAGAGGTTAAGCGGCACTGGGGTGTTCACGAGCGAGTCCGTTCGGGTCTTCAGGGGCCTACACCAAAACCGTTCCACCGCGATACAAGCCGCACGCTCAGGACGACTCGACGGTTCTCAGGAATGCCTCCGCGCGGTCCGGGAAGAGCCTCCGCAGGTCCTCCTTGTGTCGCTCGAGCATTTCTGCCGGAAGGCCCTGCGGGGAATCGGCTGCAGTCTTCAGCACCGCGTCGGATAGGAGTGTCCATGCCTCATGGGCTCGCCCCTGGCGGCACCAGATGTCTGCGAGAAGGCCCATCGCTTCGCTGCGGTAGGCGTGCGGGTACGATTGGATCAGCTTCTGGAAGAGCGCCTCTGCGCGTGCGTCGAGTCCAGCAGCATGCGCGGCCTTGCCCAGCTCTGCGTACCCCAGGTTGTGGTTCCAGAACGGGGCGAGCTCCTCGATGAGCTTCGCCACGTCTGCCGCCCGTCCGGCTCGTACGAGCGCACCGACATGGGGGTGAAGCCATCTTTGAAGTGGGTTCCAGTTCGAGAAGCGCTCCTCCTGTTCCTCACCCCGGGCCTTGCGCGCGACATCGAGCGCACGTTCGTAGCGCTCGATGAGCTCCAGGTCGGGGAGAGGCACGCGCGCGGGGCGAAGATAGCGCCATCGGTCGGGCTGAATCTGAAAGCCAAGAAGCTGCCTGCACAGGTGCAGCCTGGCAATGTCGGCCGGCGTCGTGTCCCGTGGTTGCTCGTTGGCGGGGTACCACCTGCTGTCATCCGCATCGAGGACGAGCCAGCCTCGAACCCCTTCATTCTCTCCCGATGCGACAGAGAGCACCGTGCGTGTGCGGCGCACGCGCACCGAAAGCTTGAGATCCCCCTCATGGCTGGCAGTGCGCATTTGGCCACCCTTCCATTGGCTCAGGGGCGTGTCGTCCAGCGCTCCACCAGTTGCAGGGTCCCAGGCGATCAATCCTTGCTGCTCGAGCTCCCATGCGGCGTAGAGCGCATAGACATCCTCTGGCGGCCGCTCAGGGAGCGCACGGTCGAAGAAGCAGAACGTCGTGCTCCCCACCAGCCCCACCATCTCCTCATCAGGACTGAGGCCGGCTTCGTCCCGAGCCACGGCACTCAGGAGCCACATCTGCCGGGGCGTGCGCTCCGGCGGCCATGGAAGAATCCGCTGGTCCACCACCTCGATGGCATCAGGCAACCGACCGAGCTCTGTCGGGAACGTGAGCCATTCGCAGAATTCGATGACGGCAGCAGCTTCGGGTGACTGCACCTGTCGACGGTCGAGCTGCCCGCCGCGAAGCGCTTCGAGGAGCGTGTTCGCGTCCATGTTCCGAATATAGCGGGCCTCGCGACAGGCCCGCTGTGACCGCATTCCGCAGGCATGCACTTGGGAACGCACTCGATCGCGTGAAGCGCTGCGACGCGAAAGCCTCGCACCTGCGGGCTCGAAGGAATCAACTCCTCGGACTAACTAACTATCTCAAAACTGCGCCCTCGGCGCTGCGAAGGCAAGGCGGGGTGGACAGCTTCTCGTGTGACGCAGGAGTGCGCCATGCGAGAGAAGCGAG
>JAKEEX010000763.1 GCA_022616315.1 Myxococcaceae bacterium | reverse complement strand
TTGAGGAAGCTGAACACCTTGAGCGCCAGCACCGGGAAGACACACGGCATGAGGTTGAGCAGCGCGCCACCGAGGAACGCCAGCACGAACGCCAGCGCCACACCCGGTGCGCCGCCCGCGGACGGAGGCGGGCTGGACGGCACCTCCGGCGGAGCGCCCGGAGTGGACGGTGGCGAGGCCGGGCCGGACGGCTTCACCGCGGCCACGGCATCGCCAGGGGCAAAGGCTCCGAGAGGGGCTGCCACCTCCACCGCCACCCGCTCGCCCCCCGCGCGCATCAGCTGCACCACGCCGCGCAGCTCGACGTCCCCCGGCGTCCCGTCCGGCGATGCCCGGCCCGAGAGGCGGAGACGGAGCGGCCCTTCCGTCCTGGCGCGCAGCGCATCCAGTCCCCGCACCGCGTCCGGAACGAAGGCGCCTCCCGGAGCAACGGTCAGTCCCTCACAGCGAGAAGGCTCGGTGCAGCGCGCCTCCAGCACACCCGACACCTCGCCACCGCGGACGAGACCCGGCGGCGTCAGCGTGGCCGTCCAGGTGAGACCGAGCGTCCCCGACTCCTGTGGCACCGCCGCCGCGGCCTTTGCGAAGAGGGGCGCATCCGGCCCGGGCCTGGCCTCGGAGCCGACCGGCACCGTGCGCCGGAGCGTGAGCCGCCCCGGGATGCACGTGTCCTCGCACGCCAGCACGTCCACGCGCGCCTCGAGCTCCACCGCCTGGCCCCCTGGGAGCGACACCTCGCGAAAGAGGAGCACGTCACCGTGGTGGCCGTAGGTGGTGATGAGGCCGGAGGGGTCCTTCACCGTCTCCGGGAAGGGGAACTGGAGCGGCCCCACCTCTGCCCCCGCGGCGTGCAGCTCCACCTCGCTCGGGAGGCCCGCCTCGCCGGAGTTGCGCCAGTAGATGTGCCAGCCCGGGTCCAACCGGAAGAGGACACCGGCGCGCAGGGGGACACCCGGCGCCGCCTGGGCGTGGTCCACGACGAGCGTGGCGGCGACGCGCGGCTCGCCCTG
>JAKEEX010000762.1 GCA_022616315.1 Myxococcaceae bacterium | reverse complement strand
CCCCTTTCACGGAGGCAGACGTGGATGCGGCAATGGCGGGGCTCACACCTGAGCAGGAGGCTGCGCTCGGGGCCAGCAATCGCCGCTACTTCGACGAGGCGCGTGTAGATGGGATGAAGCGGCCAGCCCCCACCAACGTGGTAGCCGTAAGGCTCCACAACGGAAACGCGGTCAGAGCCGCAGAGGTGGAGGCCAGCCATGGAGAATGTTGGCATCGACGTGCACAAGAAGGAAAGCCAGGTGTGCATCCTGTCGGTGGACGGCAGCGTCATCGAGATGCGCATCCGCACGCAGCGCGAGCGTTTCGCCGAGGTGTTCCGCGAGCGGCCACGCAGTCGCATCCTCATCGAGGCCTCCACGGAGAGCGAGTGGGTGGCCCGGTGCCTGGAGGAGCTCGGGCACGAGGTGGTGGTTGCCGACCCGAACTTCTCGCCTATGTACGCCACGCGCAGCCGACGCGTGAAGACGGACAAGCGCGACGCGAGGACGCTCGCTGACGCGTGCAAGCTGGGAGCCTACAAGCCCGCCCACCGCACCTCGGACGCGCGGCGCCACCTGCGCGCCCAGCTCGCCGTCCGCGAGTCCCTCGTGCGCACGCGCGCCAAGCTCATCTCGCTGACGCGTGCCCTCCTGCGACGCGAGGGCATCCCCGTCGGCACCGGAAGTGCCGCCGCCTTCTCACGCCGGCTCAAGGCGGTGGAACTGCCTGAGTACATGCAGCATGAGGTAGCCCCTGTGCTGGCCCTCATGGAGCCGCTCAACGCGCAGATTGCGGCGCTGGACGAGGCCCTCGAGCGCGAAGTCAGCAAGGACGCCCAGGTGCTGCGGCTGTGCAGCGCACCTCGGGTGGGCGCCGTGACGGCGTGTGCCTTCGCCGCCGCGGTGGATGACGCCAAGCGCTTCGCCAGCGCCCACCAGGTGGAAGCCTACTTCGGCCTGGTACCCAGCGAGTCGAGCAGTGGCGAGAAGCAGCGAAAGGGCCGAATTACCAAGGCCGGCAACACACGCGTGCGCTGGTTGCTGGTACAGGCCGCTGTCTCCATTCTGCGGTTACGTACTCCCGACACGCTGCACCTGCGCACATGGGCGGAACGCATCGCCAGTCGTCGCGGCAGGAAGACAGCAGTCGTCGCCCTCGCGCGCAAGCTGGCCGGCATCCTCTTCGCGATGATGCGGGACGGCACCACTTACACACCACCGGCCTCGAGGGCTGCGGCTGCACCACCTCTGGAGGCTGCAGCCGCATGAGACACACGTAGAACGTCTTCCGCAGTGACAGCCGCTGGTGCGCGAGTCTGTCTCTCCGAAGGGTTTCAGATGGGAGGGTGAGCGCGGATTCTTCCTTGGCCGGCAGCACGACGGCCGTCGCGTAGATTGCGCCCCCTCCCTTCGCATCCCCCAATGCGCCGGCGAGCTGTTGCTTCGCCACTGAAGAGCGCGAACAGAAGGACGAGGAACCTCGAGGAGACGAGCCACGCGCTGGTGGCCCATGACAGCAGGGGCTACACCCCTGCAACCCCGTCCCTCCGCGGCCGATGCTGCGCTGAAGCGCAGCTGACGTCCGCGGAGGTCATGGGCGAGGTGTTGCCGAAGGACGACGAGACGACGAAACGCAGGTGCTTGACTCGGGGGGCCGCTTCACAGAAGGAAGGATGAAGGCCCAGTTGCGCGCGGTGCGCGGGTGGGACCGGTCACGAAGGTTCTGGATGATCTCGACCAGGCGAAGCCATTGGCGGGGGTCGACTCGGAGCCAAACGAGGATTGCGGCGCTTAGGCCGGGCCTGCATATCCCCGCAATGACCGATCTCATCCTGACGGGGGCCTCGCGTGGCATCGGCCGCGCCACCGCGCTCGCCCTGGCCGAGCGCCGGAGCAATCGCCTCCTCCTCGTCGCACGCGACCGCGCGCGCCTCGACGCGCTGGTCGGCGAGGTGGAGCGCAAAGGGGGCACGGCCGTGGCCGTCCCGGGGGACCTCTCCTCGCTGGCAGGGGCCAGGGAGCTCGGCGAGCGCCTCGAGACCCTCGTCGGCCCGGGCGCCACGCTCGTCCACAACGCGGGCGTGTGGCCCTGGAGACGGGAGCTCACCCCCGACGGCCTCGAGGCCGCATTCGTCGTCAACCACCTCGCGCCCCTGGTGATGCAGCGCCGCCTCCTCGACGCGAAGCGGCTGGGCCGCGTGATGGGCATCAGCGCGGGGCTCATCGCGCAGGGGCGTTTCGACCCGCTGCGCACGCCTACCGGAGAGGATTTCTCGGACGTGCGCACCTACTGCACGACCAAGCTCTGCTTCGCGCTCGCGATGCGGGACGTGGCCGCCGCCCACCCCGGAGTGGATGTCGTCGTCCTCCACCCCGGCGTCGTGCGCACGGACCTCGGCGCACGCCCGGGGCCCGAGGGCTTGCAGCTGTCGCTCTTCAAGAGGGGTGCGGAGGCGCCCGAGGTGTGTGCGGCCCGCCTCGTGCGGCTCCTCGCGCGAGAGCGCTGGTCTCCGCCCGGCGAGGCCCGGTGGCTGTTCGAGGAGACGGAGCAGCCCTGGCCCGCGGTCGCCGACGACGAGGCCACCCGGCGCGCGGTCCGGGAGACCACGGCCACGCTGCTCGCGGCCACTGCACCCTGACAGAGCTCCCCGGGCGGCGTCGCCCCCTCCCGAGGCCCGTCTCCAGGTGAAGCTCAGGCGTTGTCGTCCTCGAGGATGCGCAGGTCCGTCACGGAGTACGCCATGCTGAGCCGGTAGCCCTTGCCGCCGCGCCCGCCTGCGCTCCTCCGAAGCCTCCGCTGTGGGGGCGGGTGGCTCAAGCAACTCGAAGTCTCGATTGGCGAAGCGCACGTCGAGGCGCTTTCACAGCGTGCGCATGACGCCAGCCGGAGCGTCAAGGCCGCATCCGCCACGCGGACCGGCGTGGCAGGCGTACGGTGAAGGTGGTGCCCTCCTCCGCGGAGGAGCGCGCCGCCACGGCGACCACGGACTCGTCGAGTACCTGGTCCATCCGCTCCAGCTCGGTCAGGAGCGGAGCGAGCGGCGTGGACGCGTCTGGGTGCTGCATGCGGAAGAGGCGGAGGATGCACGTGCGCAGCAGCGCGGACTCAGAGACCGCCTCATCCAGGTCGACCCCCTCGTGAACTGCCCCAGGCGCGGGCCTTCCGCGCCTTCCATGAGGCTCTCGGCCATACTCTTGGAACTAGGGAGAGCACAGGGAGCGCTCCAGGACCCGAGGGAGCAAGCGAAGGGCTGCAGCCCCCAAGGCCTTCCCCCGCTGACCCTCGCTGACCTCCTCGAGCAGGAATGCGATGCCATCGTCGAGCGCTGGCTTGAGCAGGTGTGTCCACTCGCTCCCCGGCCCGACCTCACGCGGGAGGACCGTCGGCGAGGCTTCGCCGCGAGGCTCGAGAAATACACACGCGAGTGTCCTGGCGCTGGCTCCAGAAATTCAGCGGAGTGACCGCGACGCCCTGGCGCACCCGCTTCAGTTGCCGCAATTCTGCGGCATTGGAAGCTGCCGGAGAGCCCTCCGCGACCTCAGCTCCCCTCATCGTCCACTGGCACCTCGACGTCCCGGGCCGCCACGTTGATGTACTCCACCTTGTGCGCCTTGTCGGGGCCGGCGCGCGCCGCGTCCATCTCCTCGGGTGTGTGGGGAGTGCGCTCCTCGAAGGTGCTGTTGGTGACTCCGCGCTCCCGCTCCTCACTCATCCCGCCGTAGCCCTCGCGGGGCTTGTGTGGGTCTGTCATGGCCTGCTCCTTCGTTCTCCTTGGGCCTTCCTTCGACCGTTGGGATGATTCCGTGCCAAGACAAGCGGAGGACGGCCTGGCGCTCGCCCGCAGGAGCAGTTCCCCGAGCGTGCCGGTCATCCCCCGCACACGACGACGCGTCGGGGAATTCCCGGCAATCGTGACGGCTTGGCGGCCCTCAGGCTGCGCTTCGATGGGCGGCGTGCGCCCTCAGCCGCCGCGCGTGTGCACGGTGACCTCGGCGCTCAGGCCCGCGCGCAGTGGCAGCTCGGCCGGCGGCTGCAGCGTCCCGCATGGCATCGAAGGCGGGCCTGTCCAGCCGGGCACCGCTGAAGCCCTCGTCCACGTAGCAGCGCTCACGCGGCAACTGCACTCCCATGTCGGCTGCGGCCTTCTGAAGGGCCGCCACCTGAGAAGCCACCCTGCTGGACACCCTCTTGGCCTTTCGGCTGCGCGACGTGCCGCGTCCAGGAGCAGCTGCACGGCACGACCCAGACGCTCGCGGCCGTCTACCGTGGGCGTGGGCTTCCACTCGACGCCCCAGTCTCTCTTGTCCACCCCTCTCGCGTGATGCAGCAGAGGGCAGACGGCCAGCGCCGCTGCCCCGCACGACTTCAGGCGGAGCGCTCGAGGGCCAGCTGCGCTTACGCACTCGGCGGTGGAGCGCGAACCGCACCACGCGCTTGTCGTTTGTGGCTAAACCGCCACCTTGAAGACACGACGGAGAAGAGAGGCCCAGTCCAGCCGCGACGCTCGCTGACACCTCGGCCTCCCTGCGTCTGCTCCGCGTGCCAACGTTGACTCCGCCGACTCCCGGCCCTCCTCCACTTCAGGCGCGGCCGCTGCGGGGAGCCCGGCCGTCTCACGCCCCGGGTGATGCGTTCTTCCTCCCGCCCCGCACGGTGAGCGCCGCCACGAGTCCGCCCACCGCACAGAGCGTCGCGGAGACCCACATGGAGCGGACGAATCCGCGCGTCAGCGTTTCGGCGGACAGCGCGCGCAGGCCGCCCAACCCGGACACCAGCGGAAGCACGGCCACCGCGAGTAGCGAGGCGATGCGCGCGACCGCGTTGTTCACCGCCGAGGCCACGCCCGCATGCTGCGCTTCGGCCCCGGAGATGACCGCCGAGGTGAGCGGCGCCACCGTGCACGAAAGCCCGAGCCCGAACACCACCGCTCCTGGAAGCACTGCCTCCGAATAGCTGCGGCCCGGCGCCACGCGTGTGAGCATCCCCAGCCCCACGGCTGCAACGAGAGGCCCGACGGTCATGGGGAGGCGAAAGCCCACGCGGTCCACCCACCTCCCGGCAACGGGTGAGAGCACCAGCATCAGCGCGGTGATGGGGAGCAGCGACGCCCCCGCGGCGAGCGCCGAGTAGCCGAGGCTCTGCTGCAGCTGGAGCACGAGCAGGAACATCGCTCCGCCGAGCGCGAAGTACACCGCCAGGGTCGCGCCATTGGCGCCGGAGAACTGGCGCGAGCGGAACAGCCCGAGTGGCAGCATCGGTGACGGCGCGCGGTGCTCCACGACGAGGAACAGGACGAGCAGCACCACACCCGCCACCGCCGCGCCCACCACCGAGGGCGCGCTCCAACCGTGCACGCCGGCCTGGATGAGGGCGTAGAGCACGCCACCGAGCCCGGTCGCCGCAAGCACGGCTCCCGCGACGTCCAGGCGCGGCGCCGCCTGCGGGTCGCGCGACTCGGGCACCCAGCGCAGCGCGGCCCACACCGCCAGCGCGGCGAGCGGGAGGTTGATGAGGAAGATGAGCCGCCACGACACGGCATCCACCAGCCACCCGCCGAGCAGAGGGCCGAAGGCGGTGGACACGCCGGAGAGCCCCGCCCACGCACCCACCGCCTGCCCCTGCTCACCCTCACGGAAGCTCGAGCGCAGCAGCGCGAGGCTCCCGGGCGTGAGCAGCGCGGCGCCCATGCCCTGCACGGCGCGCGCGGCCACGAGCACTTCCACCCCGGGAGCCAGCCCGCACAGCGCGGACGCAACCGCGAACCACACCAGCCCCACGACGAACAGCCGCCGGCGTCCGTACCTGTCGCCCAGCGCTCCGCCCAGGAGCAGCAGCGCGCCGAGCGTCAGCAGGTACGCATCCACCGTCCACTGGAGGCCTGCCATCCCTGCATCGAGCTCGCGCCCCAGCGTGGGCAGGGCCACGTTGACGACCGTCGTATCGAGGAACGCGATGCCCGAGCCGAGCACCGTCGCGAGGAGGGTGCCACGCCCGCGCGCGCTCGCGAGCCGCAGTCCCTCCGCGCTCACCGCTCCGCTCCACCCAGACGCAGGCCACGCGGCACCAGCCACCGCTCGGCGAGCTCGAAGACTCCCTGCGCTGCGAGCGCCAGCACCGCCGCGGGCACGGCACCTTCGAGGATGAGGCCCACGTCCGCCAGGCGGATGCCGGTGAGGATGGGCTGCCCGTAGCCACCCGCACCGATGAGCGCGCCCAGCGTCGCGGTGCCCACGGTGATGACCGCGGACGTCTTGATGCCCGAGAGGATGGCCCCGCTCGCCATGGGCAGCTCCACGAGCCGCAGGCGTGCACCCGGCGGCAGGCCCAGCGCCTCCGCGGCCTCGCGCACGTCCGCGGGCAGGCCGGTGAGCCCCGCGTGGGTGGCGCGCACGATTGGAAGCAGCGCGTACAGGAAGAGCGCGACCACCGCGGGCCACGTCCCAATGCCGAGCAGCGGAATCATGAAGACGAGCAGCGCGAGCGACGGCACCGTCTGCACGAGCCCCACCGCGGCCAACACCACCTGTCCCACCCTGCGCCGACGTGCCGCAAGCACGCCCAGCGGGATGGCCACGACAATCGCCGCTCCCAGGGACACACCCACCAGCGCGAGGTGCTCGCGTGTGGCGCGCAGGACGCGGGCGCCCCAGCCCTCCTCGCGCACCTCGGCCCTGAACCCCAGCTCGCTCGCGAGGAAGTCCGCTGCCACCCGCCCCGGAGGCTCGTGCTCCAGCCGGGCGCGGGCGTTCATCTCAACCATCTCCCGCTCGGAGATGCGTCCGTCCAGGCGCGAGAGCGCCGCCACCACCGCGGGGGCACGCGCGGCGAGGTCGGCCCGGAAGAGCACCACCGCCTGGTAGTCCGGAAAGTGCTTCAGGTCATCCTCGAGGACCACCAGGTCGTACCGCCGCACCTCGGCGTCCGTGGAGTAGAGGTCCGTGGCGTCCAGCCCTCCGCTCTCCAGCCCGCGGTAGGCGAGGTCGTGGTCGAGGCCGCGCACGTCCGCGTGCGACAGCCCGTAGCGCCGCCGCAGTGCGGGCCAGCCGTCCGCGCGCGCCATGAACTCGTTGCTGAACCCCAGCCGCAGCTCGGGATGCCGCGCGAGGTCCGTCAACGTCCGCAGCCCCAGCCGCTCGGCGGTCTCGCGCCGCACTCCGATGGCGTACGTGTTGTTGAACCCGAGCGGAGCGCTCATCCGCAGCCCGCGTCGCGCGAGCGCCGCAGCGAGCTCCGCGGGTGTGCGCACGCCTTCTCCTGCGAGGAGCTCCTCGCGCAGAGTCCCCGTGTACTCGGGGTAGAGGTCCACCTGCCCCGCCTGGAGCGCATCGAAGAGGATGCGCGAGCCACCCAGCTCCGCGCGGTGGACCGCACTTGCACCCGACTCCTGCGCCAGCTGGGTGAGGAGCTCGCCGAGCACAACCGACTCGGTGAACTTCTTGGAGCCCACCACCACCAGAGGGCGCGTGTCGCGTGCGCACGCAGCGAGGAGCGCGAGGCCACACAGCAGCAAGAGGGAAGAAAGACTCCGAACGTCTCTGCCCCTCCTGGGAGCACACACCCCTCTCCCTCTGGGACCCATCTCCACCCTCACGCGCCCCCCATCGCCAGAGCCACGGGCACCGTGCGATGCGCCCGCACGAAGCGCGTGACGAAGTCATCCACCGGCTTCTCCACGAGCTCATTCAATGAGCCCACCTGGACGACCCGCCCCTCCCGCAGCAGCACCAGCCGCGTGGAGAAGAACGCCGCCTCCGCGAGGTCGTGCGTGACGAGCACCACCGTCTTTCCGAGACGCTGGAACACCTCGCGCAGGTCCTCCTGCAGCTCGGCGCGCGTCATGGGGTCCAGCGCCCCGAGCGGCTCATCCAGCAGGAGGACGTCCGGCTCGAGCATCAGCGCGCGCATCAGCGCGACGCGCTGACGCTGTCCTCCGGAGAGCTGTACCGGGTAGCGCTCCAGCCCATCGGGAGGGAAGCGCGTCAGCTGCACGAGCGCCTCCAGTCGCGCCGCCACGCGCTCCGGGGTCCACCCCAGGTAGCGCGGCATCAGCGCCACGTTCCCGCGCGCGGTGAGGTGCGGGAAGAGCCCGCCTCCCTGCACGACGAAGCCGAGCCGCCGTCGCAGCGCCGGGGCCGAGGCGGGCGTCACCTCCTGCCCATCGAGCCGCACCCGACCCGAGTCAGGCATCACCAGGCCGCTCAGGACGCGCAGCAGCGTGGACTTGCCGCAGCCGCTCGGTCCGATGAGCGCCACCGTCTGGCCCGCGGGCACGACGAGGTCCACGCCCGAGAGCGCCTCCACCGCCCCGTAGTGCTTGGACACTCCGGCGAGCTCGAGCATGCGGCCGGGCACGCTAGCGCGACCTGCGGGGCGAAGACATCACGACTGCTCCCTCGCGCCCCGCGCGTGCGACTGTCCGTCAGAACGCAGCACTCCGCTCGAACGTGACGAGCTCCCCCGACGCTGGATGTCGGAACGTCAGAGCCTCCGCGTGAAGGAACAGGCGCACGTCGGGGTGCCCATACAATCTGTCCCCGACGATGGGTGCGCCGAGCCCGAGCGGATGCGCCGCGTGGACGCGCAGCTGGTGTGTCCTCCCGGTGCGCGGGAAGAAGGCCACGCGGGTACGCTCGTCGCTGCGCTGGAGGACGCGCCACTCCGTGTCAGCGGGCTTCCCGTGCACGGTATCGTGGATTTGCCGCGGCCTGTCGTGG
>JAKEEX010000761.1 GCA_022616315.1 Myxococcaceae bacterium | reverse complement strand
CGCACGACGCTCGTCTTCGTCAACACGCGGCGGCTGGCCGAGCGCGTGGCGCACGACCTGGGCGAGCGCCTCGGCGAGGCCAAGGTGGCGGCCCACCACGGCAGCATGTCCAAGGACCTGCGCCTCTCCGCGGAGGAGCGGCTGAAGGCGGGGACGCTGTCGGTGATGGTGGCCACCGCCTCGCTCGAGCTCGGTATCGACATCGGCAACGTGGACGTGGTGGTGCAGCTCGGCACGACGCGCGCCATCAATGTGCTGCTTCAGCGTGTGGGCCGCGCGGGCCACCACAAGGCGGGCATCTCCAAGGGCATCCTCGTGGCCCTCACCCGCGACGAGCTCGCCGAGTGCGTGTCACTGCTCAATGCCGTGCGTGAAAAGGACCTGGACGTCCTCGTCCTTCCCGAGAAGCCGCTGGACGTGCTCGCCCAGCAGCTGGCGGCGGCGTGCGCGTGCGAGGAGTGGGACGAGCGGGCGCTCTACTCACTCGTGCGCCGCGCCTGGCCATACCGGGGGCTCGGCTGGGAGGAGTTCGAGAAGGTCCTGCGGATGATGGCGGAGGGCGTGAGTGACAGGCGGGGCCGCTCGCACGCGCTCTTGCACCGCGACCGCATCAACACGCGGCTCAAGGCGCGCAAGGGCGTGCGGATGGTGGCGCTGATGAATGGCGGTGCCATCCCGGACACCTTCACCTTCCCGGTGCAGGCGGAGCCGGACGGCCGCGTGGTGGGCAACGTGGACGAGGACTTCGCCATCGACTCCATGGCGGGGGACGTCTTCCTGCTCGGCTCCACGTCGTGGCGCATCCTGCGCGTCACCCTGAGCAGCGTGCAGGTGGAGGACGCACAGGGACAGCCGCCCAGCGTGCCCTTCTGGAGAGGCGAGGCCCCGGGCCGCACGGATGCACTCTCGCGCCAGGTGGGCCGTACGCGCGAGGAGCTGCTCGGCCGCAACGACGCGCGCGACTTCCTCGAGCACGAGCTCCACGCGCCGGCGCATGCCGCGGAGGAGCTGCAGCGCTACCTCGAGACGGGAGAGAAGGCGCTGGGTGCCATCCCGTCGCAGACGTGCGTGGTGGCCGAGCGCTTCTTCGACGAGTCCGGGGGAATGCAGCTCATCCTCCACGCGCCCTTCGGGAGTCGCATCAACCGCGCGTGGGGCCTGGCGCTGCGCAAGAAGTTCTGCCGCAGCTTCGACTTCGAGCTGCAGGCGGCGGCGACGGAGGACGGCATCCTGCTGTCGCTCTCCGATCAGCACAGCTTCCCGCTCGAGGACATCTTCGGCTTCCTGCACCCGGACCGGGTCGAGGAGGTGCTGGTGCAGGCGGTGCTGCAGGTGCCCATCTTCGGGACGCGCTTCCGCTGGGTGTCCAGCCGCGCGCTCGCGATGCAGCGCTTCCAGGCTGGGAAGCGGGTGCCGCCGCATCTGCAGCGCGCGCGCTCGGAGGACCTCCTTGCCGCGGTGTTCCCCGCGGGCGTGGGCTGCCAGGACAACCACGGTGGCGCGGACGTGGAGCTGCCGGACCATCCGCTGGTGACGCAGGCCATGGACGACTGCCTGCGTGAGCACATGGACGTGGATGGGCTGAAGGCGGTGCTGCGCGGCCTGCGCGACGGCACGATTCGCACGCTCGCCAGGGACCTGCCCGAGCCGAGCGTCTTTGCGCACCAGATGCTCCAGAGCCAGCCCTACACGTTCCTCGATGGGGCGCCGCTGGAGGAGCGGAGAGCGCGCGCGGTGGCGCTGCGGCGCACGCTGTCGCCCCAGGACGCGGTGGCTTTCGGAGCGCTGGACGCCGCGGCGATTGAACAGGTGGTGGAGGAGGCGAAGCCGCTCGTGCGGGACGAGGACGAGCTGCATGACGCGCTCCTCACGTTCGTCGCGCTGCCCGAAGCGGAGGTGCCGGCGGGGATGCTCGAGACGCTCGTGGCGCAGCGCCGCGCAGCGTGGATGACCCTGCCCGCGGGACGCTTCGCGGTTGCGGCGGAGCGGGTGTGGCACGTGCGTGCGCTCTGGCCGGGAGTGGTGCTCGAGCCCGCGGTGGAGCCGCCCCCCGGGGACGCGCCGGTGGAGAGCGAGACGGCCGCGGTGGCGCTGGTGCGAGGGCGGATGGAGGTGTGCGGACCCATCACGGCGGCGGAGCTCGCGGTGAGGGTGGGGCTCGGGGAGAGCCAGGTGTTGCAGGCGCTCGCGCGGCTCGAGTCGGACGGACAGGTGCTGCGCGGTGCCTTCCGTCCGAGCACGGGTGAGCCGCTCCAGGAGTGGTGCGACCGGCGGCTGCTCCAGCGCATCCACCGTCTCACGGTGGGGAAGCTCAGGCGCGAGATCGAGCCGCTCTCGACGCAGGACTTCATGCGCTTCCTCTTCCGGTGGCACCACCTCGAGGAGGACGACACGCTGCGAGGCGAGGG
>JAKEEX010000760.1 GCA_022616315.1 Myxococcaceae bacterium | reverse complement strand
GCCGGGAAGACGCCCTGCTTCGCCATGACGTGGGCCAGCTCGCCCTGGAGCAGGATGAAGCCGTTGAGCGCGCCGAAGCCGCTGATGGCGGCGAAGAGGGCCAGCGCCTTGGCGGCCCACGGACCCAGGGACGCACCGATGAGGTCCGCGAACGGAGCCTGGGAGTTGGCGAGGGACTCCGTCGGCATCAGCAGGACCACCGCCGAGCACGCCACGAGGTAGATGCCGGCGGTGACGGCCGTTCCCCAGAGCGTGGCGCGGGCGATGGTGCGACCCGGGTCCGCCACCTTGTCCGCCGGAACCGTGGCCGACTCCAGCCCCAGCATGGCCCAGAGCGTGAGCGTGGCGGCCGCGGTGACACCGCCGAGGGAGAGCTCCGACACGCGCAGCGGCGCCACGCGCACGGTGCCCTCGTCGAGCAGGATGTAGGCCGCGAGCACGATGGTGGCGACGAGCGGCACGAGCTTCAGCACCGTCGTCACCAGCTGCACCTTCCCGGCCTCACGCACGCCCAGGCAGTTGATGGTCGTCAGCACCCAGATGACCGCGCAGGAGACCAGCGCGTGCATCCCGGGCACCTCGGCGATGACCGGGAAGAGCACGCTCACGTAGCTCACGGAGCCCGTGACGACGGCGGCGTTCCCCACCCAGAGCGCAATCCAGTAGCCCCAGGCCATCAGGAACGCAGGGCCATCCCCGAAGGCGAGGCGCGTGTACGCGAAGGGACCGCCCGCCTGGGGAAGTGCGCGCGCGAGGGACGCGAAGACGAAGGCGAGCAGGAGTCCGCCACCCGCCGTGAAGAGCCAGCCCAGCACGCTGTTCCAGCCGTGGGGGGCGAGCGACGCAGGCAGCATGAAGACGCCCGAGCCGATCATGTTGCCCACGACCAGCGCCGTGCACATCCAGGGTCCGAGCTTCTTCGCTTGGCTGTCGCTCATTCAGTGCCCGCTCTCCTACCGCTGCTCAGGCGCCGTTCGCCGGCGTGGGGTTTCCGAGAGCGTAGACCGAGCGCAGCCGCTGGTGGAAATGCCAGACACCGTTTTCACGTTTCGGATTGAGACGCCCCGCGTCGTAGGCGCCGGACACGAGCCCCTTCTGCACCGCTTCGCAGATGCGCACGTCCTCGACCTGGATCTCGTCGCTGAACGACTGGTCGTTGTCGATGCGCGCCTGCGTGCCCTCGTCCTGCGCGTAGTAGTAGTCGAACTCGACGCGGCAGCGGTCCGGCCCCAGCGGCAGGATGCGGTTGGTCTGCATCCGTCCGGGGACGATGTTCAGCATGATGTTGGGGTAGACGAAGTAGTAGTAGGCGTGACCGTCGCCGTAGACGTCGCCGGCGTTGCGCAGAGGCGAGTGCTGCAGCGAGTACCAGCGGAACGGCTCGGTGTCGTAGACGCGGTAGTCGAGCACCTTGCTCAGGCCCGGGTGCACGTACGGCAGGTGGTAGCCCTCGAGGAAGTTGTCGACGTAGACTTTCCAGTTGCAGGACACGTCGTAGGACACGCGACGGTGGAAGCGCATGGCACCGAGGTCGATGGGACGGATGCGCTCCACGATGCCACCGTACACCTCGTCGAACGCAGGGACCGCGTCGCTCAGCGCGACGAACACCAGCCCCTGCCACTCCTGCACCTGCAGATGCGGGAGGTGGACGCTCTCCTTGTCGAAGTCCCTGGCCCCCTCCATCTCCGGCGCGGTGCGGAGCCTGCCGTCCAGCGTGTACGTCCATCCGTGGTACTTGCAGCGCAGGGCTCGCGCTCCCTTGCCGCTGCACCAGGCGAGCGGGCCTGCGCGGTGGCGGCACACGTTGGGGAAGGCGCGAAGGCCCCCGTCCTCGCCGCGCACGATGAGGACGGGCATGCGACCGACCTCCGTCACCACGTGGTCGCCCACCTCCGT
>JAKEEX010000759.1 GCA_022616315.1 Myxococcaceae bacterium | reverse complement strand
GACTCCCTGACAGGCGAGGCGCTCCTTTGGACGTAGTCCGTGCGCCGACAGGCGCACAACTCTAACATTCCTTCAATCCCGCGCGCCCGCCAGCAGCAAATGATGGGATGGACTCCTCCCCCACACGGCACCAACGTGCCAAGACGACGAAACGGCCCCACCGGGCCACCAACCGGAGGAGGAGTCCGATGACAAGTATGCAGATTGGCGTGGATCTCGCCAAGTCGATCTTCGAGGTCGCCGTCTCGACGGTGCCCGGACAGGTCCACGAGCGCCGGCGGCTGTCCCGCGCGGCCCTCAGCTCCTTCTTCGCCACGCACCCACCCGCCGAGGTGCTCTTGGAAGCGTGCGGCTCGGCCCATCACTGGGGCCGCGCACTCCAGCGGATGGGCCACCGCGTCGCGCTGCTGCACCCCCGCGACGTCGCCCGCTACCGCGACGGCAACAAGACCGACCGTGCCGATGCCAAGGCCCTCCTCGAAGCGGCCCGCAACCAGGCCCTCAGTCGGGTCCCGGTGAAGTCGCTGGAGCAGCAGGCCGTCGTCGCGCTCCACCGGCTGCGCCAAGGCTACCTCCAGACCCGCACCGCGCGCATCAACGCGGTGCGCGGCCACCTGCGCGAGTTCGGCTGCCTCATTCCCCTCGGGGCCCACCACGTCGGGGCGCAAGTCCGGGCCGCGCTCGACGCGGACACGGTCCCCGCGCTCCTGCGCCCCGCGCTCCGGATCGTGCTCGAGGAAATCGAGGCCCTCGAGGCCAAGGCCGACGCGGTCCGCACCGAGCTCACGCGCCTGGCCGAGCAGTTGCCCGCGGCGCAGCTCCTCCTCACGGTGCCCGGCGTGGGGGTGCTGACCGCCACCGCCCTCGTGGCGTTCGTCGGGGATGTCCAGCGGTTCCGCTCCGGCCGCCACTTCGCCGCCTACCTGGGCCTTACCCCGCGCGAACATTCCAGCGGCGCCGTGCGGCGGCTGGGCGCCATCACCAAGCAAGGCAACACCTATGTCCGGATGCTCTTGGTCCACGGGGCGCGCTCGGCGCTCCGCGCCGGCACCGTC
>JAKEEX010000758.1 GCA_022616315.1 Myxococcaceae bacterium | reverse complement strand
CCCTCTGGGAGAGGGACAGGGTGAGGGCAAGCGAACGAAGCCATGTGCCCGCGTCACCCCCCGTGCAGAGGCATCCGTCGCTTCGGGCCGCCCCGGCTCTTCACCTTCATCTGGCTCGGTGCCTTCTTGCGGCCCTGCACCGTGGTCTTCGCGCGCCCACTCTTCGGGACCGCCTTCTTCGCTGCGGGCCCCGGCGTGGCGCGCAACACATTGAGCTCGCGACGCAGCGCCGCCGCCTCGTCGCGGGGAAGCGTCAACTTCCGACTCGAGGTCGTTCCCTGGCTGGGCTGCGCCGAGCCCGGGGACACCCGACGCTTGCGCTTGATACCGACGATGTCCGTGCGGACCGCCATGTGGCCCTCCTTGCAGGGAGGTAGGTGCTCCACAGCCGGCTGGCAACCCTCGGACGGGAAGCGGCCAGGCTCCCCGACGGTGCCGCGGGACCGACGCGCGACACATTTCTTCAACCCCGGGCCAGGCGCGCGCAATGGCCTCCACGCATCCTTCCCACCGTGGCTGCCCGATCGGGGGCGGCCCACCGACGGAGGATGGAACCATGACGAAGCGCGCCAAGACACTCCTGGCCCTCGGGCTCTCGGCCACGGCGTTCCTGCTGCTCACCGGCTTTGCCTGGGCACGATGGGGCGGCGAAGAGCGCCACCCGGAGCGCGTCTACCAGATGATCACCTGGAAGGTGGACGACTGGCTGGATGGGCTCGGCGCGACGGACGCCCAGAGAGGAACGGTCAACGCGGTGAAGGACGATCTGTTCCGTGAGGGCATGAAGCTGCGTGACGATCAGAAGGCCACCCGCGAGGCCTTCCTCGCCCAGTGGTCCTCCGCCGACCCGGATGCGGCGAGGCTGCACGGCCTGGTGGACGAGCGCGTGGACGCCTTCCGGGCCTTCGCGCACAAGGCGGTGGACGGCCTCCTGCGCGTTCACGCGGCCCTCACCCCCGAGCAGCGGGCCCAGGCCGCCCAGCACGCGCGCGAGCGGGCTGACCACCACCACCCGTGATGCGAGAGCACTGCGCTTCGGGAGCCCCGCTATGATGGCGGCAATGACCGCTTCCGCCTCCACCACGCTCGGCACCGCCCTCCTCGTCGAGGACGACGATCGTCTCGCCCGCCTGGTGGGCGAGTACCTCCACAGCCACGGGGTGGTCGTCACGCGCGCGGCGGATGGCGAGGCGGGGCTCCGCGAGGCGCTCGCCCACCGCTTCGACGTCATCCTCCTGGACCTGATGCTGCCGGGGCGCGACGGCCTCGACGTGTGTCGAGAGCTGCGTGCCCGCTCGGACGTCCCGGTCATCATCCTCACCGCCCGCGGTGAGGAGGCGGACCGGGTGATGGGCCTCGAGATTGGCGCAGACGACTACCTGGCCAAGCCCTTCTCGCCGCGCGAGCTCCTGGCCCGCATCCGCGCGCTGCTGCGCCGGACCCGAGGGCAGGCGGGTCCCGCTACGCGGGCGGTCCGCGTCGCCGGGCTCCACCTGGACCCGGCCAGCCGCCGTGCCACGCTGGATGGGCGGGAGCTCAACCTCACCGGCTACGAGTTCACGCTCCTGCGTGTGCTCGCGGAGCGCAGTGGGCGCATCCTCAGCCGCGAGCAGCTGCTGGACCTGGCCAAGGGCAACGCGGAGGACTCGTTCGACCGCTCCATCGACGTGCACATCTCCCGTCTGCGGCAGAAGCTCGGGGACGACGCGAAGAACCCCCGTCTCTTGAAGACGGTGCGCGGCGTGGGCTACCTGCTGGCCGTGGACGGGGAGGCCTGACGTGTCGCACGGGCGACATGACTGGGAGGCCCACCGGCGGCGCGCGCGCCTCTTCCACAGCATTCACCGCCGTCGCCACCACCACCTCCACCATGGGCCACGGCGGCTCTACAAGCGCGTGCTGCTTCACGGCGTGATGCTGCTCGTCCTCGAGGTGGTCGCGGTCGGGCTCGTGATGTTCGCCATGGGCCACCCTCCAGGCTGGCGCAGGCAGATGGAAAAGGGCTCGCGGTACCTCGCGGACCGCTGTGTGGAGCTGCTCGACGAACCCGCAGCGCTCTCCCGCGAGCTCTCGCGGATGCGCGAGGACTTCGGTGTGGAGCTCACGCTCTACGGACGTGACGGAGCCCTGCTCGCGAGCAACGTGATGCCAGCGGTCCCTCCCCTGGCGGAGGAGGAGCTCGCGCTCCTGTCGAAGTCTGCCGCCATCGTGCCCGGGTACCGGCAGCGGGTGGTCGCGCCGCTCGTGGGCGATGGGACCCCCGTTGGCTATGCGGTGATTCGCTATTTCTACGCACAGCCGGACCCCACGCGCGTGGCGGCCATCATCGCTGCCGTGTTCGCTGCCCTGGTGCTCGCCTCCATCCCGCTCGCGGCCTCCATCGTGGCGCCCCTCGAGCGGCTGACCCAGGCGGCACGGAAGCTGGGGAGTGGGGACCTCTCCGCGCGCTCGGGCCTGGCGCGTCGCGACGAGGTGGGCGAGCTCGCAACCGCGTTCGACGAGATGGCCGCGCGATTGCAGGCCCTCGTGCTCCGGGAGAAGGAGCTGCTCGCGGACGTGTCCCACGAGCTGCGCACGCCGCTCGCGCGCATCCGCGTGGCACTGGAGATGGCCGCGGAGGGTGACGCGGAGCGCGCGCAGGCGTACCTGGCGGAGATTGGGGTGGACCTCGCCGAGCTGGAGCGCCTGGTGGCGGACGTGCTGGCCGCCGCGAGGCTGGACCTCGCCATGGGCCAGGCCGGGGACGGAGCGACACCGTTGCGTCGCAGCCCCGTTCAGTCCGCGGTGCTCGTGGAGCGCGCGGCCGAGCGGTTCCGATCCGCGCACCCGTCACGCCCGCTGGAGGTGCAGCTCGAGGAGCCGCTGCCGCTTGTCGAGGCGGACCCGGAGATGCTCCGGCGCGTCATCGACAACCTCCTGGACAACGCGCAGAAGTACTCCGACCACCTTCCCATCACGCTGGCCGCGAGGAACGCGGAGGAGGGGCTGGTGGTGGAGGTGCGGGACCGGGGCATCGGCATCGACCCGGCGGACCAGGAGCGTCTCTTCACGCCCTTCTTCCGCACGGACAAGAGCCGCGCGCGAGGGACGGGTGGCGTGGGGTTGGGGCTCGCGCTGGCGCGCCGCATCGTCGAGGCCCACGGCGGCCGCATCGGCGTCACGAGCGCACCGGGGCAGGGAACGACCGTGCGCTTCAACGTGCCCGCGAACGCCGCCTGAACGAAAACGTACGCAGAGCAATCTCCCCTCTCCCTCTGGGAGCAAACTCCCCTCTCCCCCTGGGAGAGGGACAGGGTGAGGGGGTTGTGGATCCGTTCTCCCCACTGAGGCCACCCCGCAGGGGACCCAGGGACTATCGTCCCCACCGTGCCACCCCCCACCGCGCTCCTCGGCCTCACCCGAACACCCTCGCGTCACCTCCCGTCCACGAGCCTCCAGCGCCGCGTGGGCGTCACGCGCATCGCCAGGGTGACGGGCCTCGACCGGACCGGAGTGGAAGTGGCCTGCGCCATCCGGCCCGAGGGTCACATCCTTCAGGTGAGCAACGGAAAGGGGCGCACCTTCGCGGAGGCTGCGCGAGGCGCACTCTCGGAAGCCGCGGAGCTCTGGGCCGCCGAGCATCCGGACCCTGTCGCGCTCCGCTGGGGCACCGAGGAGGAGCTGCGGCGCCACGCCGGAGAAGACTCGGTGTTCGGGCCCGAGGCACTCGGCGTGGAGGCCCTGTTGCCCGGGGAGGTGCGAACCACGTGGTGTCCTGCGAAGGAGCTCGTGTCCGGCCACGAGGTCTGGGTCCCCGCCTCGGTCGCCTACTGCCCGCCGCCGGACGGCCCGTACCTGGGGCCCGCCATCGTCACGTGGACGAGCAACGGGCTCGCAGCGCACCCTGACCTCGAGGAGGCGAGAGTGCGCGCACTTCTCGAGGCCGCGGAGCGTCACCTGCTCGCACTCACGCTTCCGGAGGGCTTCACGCCCGAAGTCGTGCGCCGCTACCGGGTGGCGCGGGAGACACTGACTGCTCTGGCGCCACGACTCGCCAGCCCGGTGCGCGCGATGGAGGGGCGCGGGTTCGCGGTGGAGCTCTTCGCTCTCACGCTGCCCAAGGGGCCAGGGCGCGTGCAGCTTCCGCTCGCCGCGGCGCTCCTCTTCGACGAGGAGGAAGGGCCCCATCCGGTGACGGCGGGGTATGCGTGCCGAACCACCCTGTCGGATGCACTGGAGTCCGCACTCTTCGAGGCAGCGCAGTCGCGGCTCACGGACATTCACGGTGCCCGCGAGGACATCGCTCCGCCGGACCGCGATGCGGCGCGCATGTTGCGCCAGATGTGCCGAGATTCGAAGCGGCGCGCGAGGGCCCAGAGCCTCCCGAGCGAGCTTCGTGGAGCCCGACCGCAGCGTGCACTGATGAAGCGGCTCACGGACGCGGGATTCCCACGAGTCGCCTTCGCCTCGCTGTCGCCACCGAGGCTCGGACTTCACGTGGTGAAGGCCGTGGTGCCCGGATTCCTGCGCTCGGAGCTCCTGTGAGTGGTGAGCTGCTCGTGTTCCTGGGGCCGTCGCTCGCGGCGAATGCGGCACGGGCCATCGCGCCGTGCACGGTGCTACCACCGGCCGCGCAAGGCGACGTGTGGACGGCGCTGCGACGCAGGCCGAGGGCCATCGCGCTCATCGACGGAGTGTTCGAGGCACGTCCATCCGTCTGGCACCAAGAATTGCTCGCCGCTCTTGATGCAGGGGTGGCGGTCTTCGGTGCGTCGAGCATGGGGGCACTCCGCGCCGCGGAGCTCGCGGGGCACGGCGTCATCGGTGTGGGGCACATCTATGAGGCGTACCGGGACGGCTGGCTCGTGGATGACGCGGAGGTGGCGCTGCTCCACGCGGACGCGGAGCACGGATTCCGCCCGCTGACCGTTCCTCTGGTGAACGTGCGGCACGCAGCGGTGAGGGCAGCGAAGGAGGGGGTGGTCTCACGGCGGGACGCACTGCGCATCGTGGAGATGGCGGAGGGCGTCTTCTACCAGGAGCGCACCTGGCCCCGGGTGCTGGACGGTGCGCGCCTGCCCTCGGCCGTGCGCGCGCGCCTCGAGGAGTGGCTCGCGCAGGCGCCGGTGGACCTCAAGGCCGAGGATGCGCGCGAGTGCCTGCGGGCCGCAGGCGCCTTCATGGCGGGCGGAGGGCGGCTCCCGGTGGCGGCGAGGCCTCGGGCATTCTCGTCCGCGGTGAGGCAGCGGCGAATGCTCCAGGCGGGAGAGCTCGGGGAGGCAGGGCGGGAAGAGGAGGCCGAGCGCGGCGTGTCGCGAGCCCTCCTGGCTGCGTGGGCCCGAAGCCTCGGTATGTGTGCGGCACCTGCGGAGGTGGTGCAGATGGAGGCCGCGTGGCTGGAGGCACAGGGGGTTGGCTCTCGGGAGCGCGAGGCATTCCTTGCGCGGCGGGGGCTCGATGACGCGCAGCTGCGGCGTCTGTGTGAAGACCGGGTGCTGCAGCTCCGCATGCTCTCGGCGGCACCTTGGCTGGTCCCGGATGGGCCCTCCGTGAACGAGGGCCTGGCGCTGGAGCGGAGCTGGGCGCCGAGGCCGGCACGCGCAACCCGGAGGCCCCGCTGACCGTCTCGTGGGCTTCCGCGGTCCCACGCCTCACTCAGGGCGCGGATGATTCCTGCACCGCTTCGTCCATGTGACGTGGGTTGGATGCGCGGGCTTGGTACTCTACGGTGGAGCGGGGTACCTTGAGGGCCGGCATGCCCTTTCAGGGGCGAGGACGGACACCACACTCCGGCCGTGAGGAGGGGCCTGCGCGGCGTGAGTGCAGGCGCAGCCTGAGGGCCCCACCGGCTTCAGCGGTGTGCCGCCGCCGCTGGCCTCGGCCCAGCGGTCTCGTCGAGCGACACCGCGGACCCGGTCACTGTGACGCGTGGCTGGGTCGGGTCCACGTCCACAACGAGCACGCTGGGGCGGCCGAGGTCTTCCCCCTGGTGAATCACCAGCGTGCGCGGCCGGTCGACCCGGCCCAACGCGCGCAGATAGCCGCCGAAGGCGGCAGCGGCCGCGCCGGTGGCCGGGTCTTCCACCACGCCGCCCACCGGGAAGGGGTTGCGCGCGTCGAACACGTCCGCGGCGCGCTCATGGAACAGGTGCACGGTCGTCAGCCCGGCGGCGCGCATCAGGGCCGCGAGCGCGTCGAAGGCATAGTCCAGCTCCGCCAGGCGCCTGCGGGTTCCCGCGGCGATCACCAGGTGCTGGGCACCCGCATAGGCGACATGGGCGGGGTAGCGGGGATCCAGTTCCTCGCGCTTCCAGCGCAACGCCTGGAGGGCCCCGGAGAGCAGCGCCTCCGGTGCAGGCCGCGACCAGGTGGGCACACTCGTCAGGCTGGCCCTGCCCTCGCCGGTGGCGACCTCGACCCGGCCCGCCGCGGTGTCGAGGCTCAGCGGGCCCGCTCCGAGCCGCTCGGCCAGCGCGACGGACGCGGCGATCGTCGCATGACCGCAGAAGGGCACCTCGGCCAGGGGGCTGAAGTAGCGCATCGCGAAGCGCCTGGGCTCGGGCCCCGGAAACACGAACGCAGTCTCCGAGTAGCCGAGGCTCGCTGCAAGGGCGAGCATCCTCGCGTCATCGAGGCCCGTGGCGTCGAGCACGATGCCGGCGGGGTTGCCGCCCGAGGGGGCGGTCGTGAAGGCGGTGTAGCGGAGCAGCGGGGTCATGGGCACAGGCTGAATTCCGGACGCGTTCGTGTCCAACGATTGCTTCAGATGCCTCCCATCGGTAGCGTCGATGGCATGGACACCCAGTTGCTCCGCACCCTGTTGGTGCTCGCGCGGACCGGCAACTTCACGGCCGCAGCGGAGGAGTCGCACCAGGCGCAGTCAACGGTGACGAGCCAGATCCAGGCGCTGGAGCGGGAGCTCGGCGCGCGGCTGTTCGATCGGCTGCCCCGGGGAGCCCGGCTCACCGACGTGGGACAGCGGGCCGTGGCGCTCGCCCGGGAGGTGCTGGCTGCCGAGCAGCGGCTGCTGGGCGTGGGACGCGCCGAGCACGCGGTGGAGGCCGAGGTGCGGGTCGGGGCGCCCGAGTCGGTGTGCGCCTACCGGTTGGCGCCGCTGCTCGCGGATGTCTCGCTGCGCTGGCCGGGCATTACCGTCCATCTGTCTCCGGTCGGCACGCGGGCGGCGCTCGCCCGGGTCCGCGAGGGCAGCCTGGATCTCGCCCTGGTGCTGGAGGACGAGCCGCCGACGACCCGACTGGAGGTCGCCGCGCTCGCGGTCGAGCCGATCGAGCTGGTGGCGGCACCGGGGCACGCGGCGGACGGACGCTATTTCCTCCTCGAAGAGGGCTGCTCGTACACCGACCGCTTCGTGCGCGAGCACAAGCCGCGGCACGTGACCCGGTTCGGCAGCATCGAGGCAGTCCGGTCCTGCGCGGTGGCCGGGCTCGGGGAGTCCGTGCTGCCGAGGATGGCGGTGGCCGAGCATCTGGAAGCGGGAAGCCTGCGCCGCGTGCGGAAGCTGCCGGGCTCGACCCTGTTCCTGCTGACCGACCCACGCCGCTCGCCTTCGGCGGCGGTGCGGACGGTGCTTCAGAAGTTGACCTGAGCATCCCCGCGCGTGCGGGCGCGTTCTGCCCCAGCACGGCCCGCATGACCCACCGCGTGGAGCTCCCTGGACGCACTTGCCCCAAACCGACCGTTCCGTTCCGCGAAGGCCCACCTGCGCCCCTTCGCCGGTCCATGGGGGTGGAGCAGCTGGCCTTACCGTCCGACCTGAACGTCTACCTCCCCATGGCCCGCAGCCTACGCGCCGAGGCTAGCCGTGCCTTCCGCCTGCAGCCGCCGCGTCACATCTCGCGCCCACTCGGGCACGAGCTCGAGGCACGCGGTCCGCCGGCCCAGCCGCAGCGCTGCGGCCGGGATGGAGCCGCTTCCTGCGAACGGATCCAGCACCAGGTCCCCCGGCTTTGACCACGCGCGCACGAGCGGCTCGATTATGCGGAAGGGCTTGTGGTGGGGGTGGCTGCCCCAGTGGCTGCCCTCGCCCTCCTCGTCGTAGCCGGCGACCACGCTCCACACCTGAGGTGGGTCCGCCGGGGAGGGAAGCGGCGGGGGCTCGCGCAGAAGCACCAGGGCCACCTCGTACACGCGGAGCATGTACTCGTTGCCGCTCTTCTCCGTGGTGCGCTTGCCCCAGATGAACTCACCGGCCAGGTGCGCGTAGCCGAGGCCCCGCGCCACCTGGAGGATGGGCTCCTTGCCGAGGAAGTTGGTCCACAGCACGAGGGGCGCGCCGGGCTTGCAGTGCGCCACGGCCTTGGGCAGCCACCCTTCGGTGAACCTGCGGTAGTCGCGGACCGTCTCGAAGCGGACCACGAGGTCGTGGTCGATCTTCCGGCCGCGGTCCTCCCGCAGGTCCCCGCCCTTCCGCCTCCGGGTGAGCAGGCAATAGGGCGGGTCGGACAGGAGCACGTCTGCGCGCTCTCCCCCCAGCGCCTCGGTGTAGCCGCGCTCCTCTGTCGCGTCCGCATGGACGCAGCGGGGGGCTGTGGCCTGGGGGGCGGGGGACATCACTTGCGCCGCGTCACGAGGTCCGCGTGCTTCTGGTTGAACTCATCCCAGGTGCCGTTGAAATCGAGCACCTCCGCACCCTCGCGGAGCACCCAGATGCGGGTCGCGACCTCGCTGATGAGCTCCTGGTCGTGCGTCACCACGATGGACGTGCCTTCGTACCGCTTGAGGCCCTCGGCCAGCGAGCTGATGCTCTCGAGGTCCAGGTGGTTGGTGGGCTCGTCCATCAGGAGGACGTTGTCCTTGGCGAGCATCAGCTTGCACATCATCAGCCGCACCGTCTCACCACCGGAGAGCGTGTCGGTCGGCTTCATGCGCTCCTCGCCGGAGAAGAGCATCCGCCCCAGGAGGCCGGAGATCTCCTCGTTGGTCATCTTGGTGTCCAGGTCGCGCAGCCACTCGAAGGCGGTGGTGCCCTTGCGGATGACGCCGTGGTGGTCCTGCGGCATGTAGCCCACGCTGGCCTGGTGGCCCCAGATGATCTTCCCGCCGTCCGGCTCGATGGCGCCGGCGATCATCTGCATGAGCGTCGTCTTGCCGGCGCCGTTCTTGCCGATGACGCAGATCTTCTCGCCCTTGGTGACGAGCGCGCGGAAGGGCTTGATGACCTTGCGGCCGTCGTAGGACTTGTGGATGTCCTCGAGCATCAGCGTCTGCTTGCCGCTGAGGGTCTTCTGCTCGAACTTGATGAACGGCCGCGCGATGTTGCTGCGCTTGATGTCGTCGAGCTTCAGCTTGTCGATCTGCTTGGCGCGGCTCTGCACCTGGCTGGCGCGGGTGCCTGCGTGGAAGCGCGCGATGAAGTCCTGCAGCTGGGCGATCTTCTTCTTCTTCTCGGCGTTCTCGGACTCGACCCGGCCGCGGAGCTGCGCCTTCTGGCGGACCATGTCGTCGTACGCGCCCGTGTACGTGATGATGGTCTCGTAGTCGATGTCCGCGATGTGCGTGCAGATCTCGTTGAGGAAGTGCCGGTCGTGGCTGATGGTGATGAGCGCCCCCTCGTAGTCGTGGAGGAACTTCTCCAGCCAGCGGATGGACTCGATGTCGAGGTTGTTCGTGGGCTCGTCGAGCAGCAGCCCCTCGGGCTTGCCGAAGAGCGCCTGCGCGAGGAGCACGCGCACCTTCAGGCCACCGGTCAGCTCCTTCATCGGACCTTCCTGGAGGCTGGACGGAATGCCCAGGCCCTCCAGGAGCTCGGCAGCCGCGGACTCCGCCGTGTAGCCGTCCTCCTCGGCGATGGCGATCTCCAGCTCGCCGAGCCGGTGCCCGTCCTCCTCGGAGATGTCGCTCTTGGCGAGGATGCGCTCCTTCTCCTGCATCGCCGCCCAGAGCGTGGTGCTCCCCTGGAGGACCACGTCGAGAACCCGCTGGTCCTCGAAGGCGAACTGGTTCTGCCGCAGGATGCCCAGCCGCTTGGGCCGGCCGATCGTCCCGGAGTCCGCCTGCTCCTCGCCGGAGAGGATCTTCATGAAGGTGGACTTGCCTGCGCCGTTGGGGCCGGTGAGGCCGTAGCGGCGGCCCGGGGAGAAGGCGACGTTGACGTCGTCGAAGAGCTTCTTGGGTCCGTACGCCTTGGAGACCTTGGTGATCGTGAACATGGAGCGCGCCTTCTACACAATCTTGGGGTGAGGCTAGGGAACGCTCTGCAGGGAGGCGTCCATCCCCCCAGGGCGCCCCCTCGTGACGCCCGGCCGCCTGGTCCCCTCAGGATGGGGAGGCTCCCGCCCGGAGTGGCAGGTGTGAGGGCGTCCGTGGCCTCTCCCCACGGGGAGGAGCCGTTCGGTGGGGCGCTGAATCCCGGGCACGCCTGGCGGCAGTCCGCTAGACGGAGCCCCATGTGTCCACAGCTCAATCTGGCCACGGGGGTGACGGCGTGAGCCCGCCTCCGGTCGCCTCCCCGTCCGTGCCGCTCCGCCAGCGCCTGTCCGGTGCGCTCGCCCTCTTCGGGCAGCTGCCGCGCACCTTCCGCCTCTTCTGGGAGGTGGCGCCGTGGGGCGCGGCGGTGCTCGGCGCGCTCACCCTGGTCTCCGCGCTCCTTCCGGCCGCCATCGCCTGGGTGGGCAAGCTCATCATCGACGCCGTGGTCCTCGCGGCGCGCGAGGGCAGCGAGGCGGCGCGAACGCAGGTGCTGCATCTGGTGGGGTTGGAGCTCGTCCTGAGCGTGGCCGTGGCGGCGGTGACGCGCCTCAACGGCTACGTCCGCGAGCTCCTGCGCGCGCAGCTCGGCAACGACATCAACGGGCGCATCCTCGAGAAGGCGCTCCAGCTCGAGCTCCGCCACTTCGAGGACGCGGACACCTACGACAAGATGCAGAACGCCCGCCGCGAGGCGAGCTCGCGCCCCCTGAGCCTGGTGCTCCAGGTCTTCGCCATCGCGCAGAACGTCATCACACTCGCGAGCTTCGCGGTGCTGCTGATCCGGCTCTCACCGTGGAGCGTGCTCATCCTCGTGCTGGCGAGCATCCCCGCCTTCGTGGCCGAGGCCCGCATGGCGGGGGACTCCTTCCGGCTCTACTCGTGGCGCGCGCCGGAGGGACGCAAGCTCAACTACCT
>JAKEEX010000757.1 GCA_022616315.1 Myxococcaceae bacterium | reverse complement strand
TGAGCCTCCTCTACCCGCTCTCCAACAAGGCGCTGGTGTCGTCCCTGGCCGCGCGCAAGGTGACGGCCCTCGCCACCGACAGCATCCCGCGCACCACCGTGGCGCAGATGATGGACGTGCTCTCCTCGCAGGCCACTGTGGCCGGCTACCGGGCGGTGCTCCTCGCTGCCGAGGCCCTCCCCAGACTCTTCCCCATGCTGATGACGGCCGCGGGCACGCTTCCTCCGGCGAAGGTGCTCGTCCTGGGGGCTGGCGTGGCGGGGCTCCAGGCCATCGCCACCGCGCGCCGCCTGGGCGCCGTGGTGGAGGCCTTCGACGTGCGCCGCGTGGTGAAGGAGCAGGTGGAGAGCCTCGGGGCCCGCTTCATCGAGGTGGAGGGCGCCGAGGACGCGCAAGAAGCGAGCGGCTACGCGCGCGAGGTGTCCGAGGAGACCCGGCAGAAGCAGGCCGCGCTCATCCGCGAGCGGATTGCCCGGTGTGACGTCTGCATCACCACCGCGCTCGTCCCGGGCAGGAGGGCGCCCATCCTCCTCACCGCGGACATGGTGAAGGCCATGCGGCCCGGGAGCGTGGTGGTGGACATGGCGGCCGAGCAGGGTGGCAACTGCGAGCTCACGCGGCCAGGCGAGCGCGTGGTGGTGGGCGGCGTCACCCTCGTGGGCGAGACGAACCTCGCGAGCCAGATGGCGGTGCACGCGAGCCTCATGTACTCGCGCAACATGGAGAAGCTCCTGGTGCACCTCCTCGGCAAGGAGGGCAAGGAGCTCAAGCTGGATGTCGGCGATGAGATTGCGCGCGGCATCCTCGCCACGCGCAACGGAGAGCTGCTCAAGGAGACGCAAGGTTCATGAGCCCGACCGGTGGAGTGCCCATCTTCGAGCTGTACATCTTCGTCCTCGCCGCCTTCGTGGGATGGCAGGTCATCTCCAAGGTGCCGCACCTCCTGCACACCCCGCTGATGGCGGCGACGAACGCCATCTCCGGCATCTCCCTGGTGGGCTCCCTGGTGGCCGCGGGCGGGAAGTTCGGCACCCTCTCCACGGTGCTGGGCACCGTCGCCGTCACCGCGGCCACCATCAACGTGGTGGGTGGGTTCCTCATCACGGACCGCATGCTGAAGATGTTCCGCAAGCGCCCCGAGCTGGCCCGCGGAAAGAGGGAGGGCTGACATGGGCACCGAGCTCGTGGTGCAGCTGCTCTACCTCGCCGCGGCGGTGCTCTTCATTGGCGGCTTGATGGGGCTCGGCAACCCGGAGACGGGGCGCCGGGGAATCCTGCTCGCGGAGGTGGGCATGCTCGCGGCCGTGGTGGGCACGCTGCTCCACCACGACATCATCACCTACGAGTGGATCCTCGTGGGCCTGGTGCTCGGCTCCGCCATCGGCACCGTCATGGCGCTGAAGATTCCCATGACGAAGATGCCGGAGCGCATCGCGCTCTCGCACGCCTTCGGTGGCCTCGCCGTCATGCTGGTGGGCATCACCGAGTACCACCACCGCGGCGCCGGGATGAACACGCTGCACATCAGCGCGACCGGCTTCGAGGTGCTGCTCGGAGGACTGACGTTCACCGGAAGCCTCATGGCCTTCGGCAAGCTGCAGGGGTTCATCGGCGGCAAGCCGTTCGTCTACCGGGGGCAGAACGCGTCGAACGTCACCCTCATCGGCGTGTCGCTCGCGGTCCTCGCGTTCCTCGTCTACGCCCCCGCGACGCCCGCGGCGTTCTGGTTCCTCGTCGCGGGCGGCCTGCTCCTGGGGGTGCTGCTGGTGCTGCCCATCGGGGGGGCGGACATGCCGGTGGTCATCTGCCTGCTCAACTCCTACGCGGGCCTCGCGGCGTCGGCGACGGGGTTCGCGCTCGGCAACAACGTCCTCATCATCTGCGGCGCGCTGGACGGCGGCTCCGGCTTCATCCTCGGCATGATGATGTCGAAGGCGATGAACCGCTCGTTCTCCAACGTGATTTTCGGGGCCTTCGGCGCCACGCCGGACGCGCCCGGTGCGACCACGGCTGCGGGAGGCCCGGCCCCCAACGAGGCCAACCTGGACGACGCGGTGGAGATTCTGCGTTCGGCGCGGACTGTCATCGTGGTGCCCGGCTACGGGATGGCGGTGTCACAGGCGCAGCACGCGGTGCGGGACCTCGCGCAGGCGCTCAAGCGCATCGGCTCGGAGGTGCGCTACGCCATCCACCCGGTCGCAGGACGGATGCCCGGGCATATGAACGTGCTGCTCGCCGAGGCCAACATCCCCTACGACCAGCTCTTCGACCTGGACGACATCAACCACGAGTTCTCCGCCACGGATGTGGCACTCGTGGTGGGCGCGAACGACGTCGTCAACCCCGCGGCGAAGACCAACCCGCAGAGCCCCATCTACGGGATGCCGGTGTTCGACGTGGAGCTGGCGAAGACGACCATCGTGCTCAAGCGCTCGCTCAACGCGGGGTTCGCCGGCATCGAGAACGAGCTCTTCGTGAAGCCCAACACCATGATGGTGCTCGGCGATGCGCGCAAGACGCTGACGGCGTTCGCGGCGAAGCTGAAGGAGTAGGCGAGGTCCGCACGGCTCACGAAGGGATGAGCCGTCGCGGGCCGAGCAACAGGCCGCCACTGACGTCGAGGATCTGGCCGGTGACCCAGCGGGCGTCGTCGGAGGCGAGGAAGGCGACGGTGTCC
Source organism: Myxococcaceae bacterium (assembly GCA_022616315.1). Lineage (GTDB taxonomy): Bacteria > Myxococcota > Myxococcia > Myxococcales > Myxococcaceae > JAKEEX01. The sequence continues at coordinate 168 of JAKEEX010000757.1, read as the reverse complement.
GCGATATCGTCCGGCTGGCCGATCCGGTCGAGGGCGGTCATGGCGACCACGGCGTCGGCGGCCTCAGGATTGCTGCGCAGCCATCGAGACATGTCGGTCTCGGTGACGCCGGGCGCCACCGTGTTCACCGTGATGCCCCGTGCTCCCAGGGTGTTTGCGAGCCCTCGG
>JAKEEX010000756.1 GCA_022616315.1 Myxococcaceae bacterium | reverse complement strand
GCTCTTCAGCTCCACCGACTCCAGCACCCGTCGGTGGATGACCTTGAAGCTGAAGTTGACGTCCTTCACGTACACGCCGAACGCCGCGCGGATGAGGAGATTGTAGAAGAACGAGTAGACGATGCGCTTGACGCCCTCGCTCGTGCGGTCGAAGCGGAAGGCGCAGAGCATGTCCGCCTCGAGGTACTCCATCAGGTGGATCGCGCGCCCGAGCTCCTCGAGGTCCCACGGCAGGTCGATGTCCGAATAGACGACCACGTCCTTCGTGGTGGCCCCGAACCCCGTCTTCAGCGCACCGCCGAGTTTCTGGTTCACCTCGTGGCGGATCACGCGCACCTGGCCGTGCCGCCGCGCCAGCGCCTCGCACAGCTCCTGCGTGCGGTCCGTGGAGGCGTCGTTGACGATGACGATCTCGAAGTCGTCCGTGAGCCGGCCGAGCACCGTCAGCGCACGGGCGACGGCGCGCTCGACGTACTCCTCCTCGTTCCAGGCGGGGAAGACGAGGCTGATGCTGGGCGTCGCGGTGGGGCGCACGCAGGGACTCCTGGGGAGGCGGGCTCCGGGAAGGGTGGCGAGGGGCTACCAGACGTGCGCCGGCCCGCGCAAGGCGACACGCCTGCCCGCTCCCTCACCGGGCGCGCGCTCTCCAGACGGCGAGGGCGTAGTCCACCACGGCGTAGACGGAGACGACGCCCACGGAGAGCACCATGGGCTCGATGGCGGAAGGCCAGAGAGGCACCGCGAGCAGGACGATGAGCTGTGCGCCCGTCACCACCTTCCCCGGGGGCCGCGCCTTGAACTCCACCTGCCGGAACGCGGGGACGATGCGCGCGATGACGAAGCCCAGGGCCGTGGAGAGGTCCCGCAGCAGCACGAGGAAGAACTGCCAGGGCGTGAGCGCCGCCTCGAGCAGGTACGTCACGAGGGCCGTCACGACGAAGGCCCTGTCCGCCACCGGGTCGATGAGCGCGCCGACGCGCGAGGCCAGGTTCTTGCGCCGCGCGAGCCAGCCGTCGAGGAAGTCCGTGGCGGCCGCGCCCGCGATGAGCCCCACCCGCTCGGGCACGGTGTTGCTGAGCAGGAAGAGCCCCGCGAGCGGGAGCCGGGTCAGGGAGAGGGCGTTGAGGAGGGTGAGGCTCGCGCTGCGGCGCATGGGCAAGCACCACGCTAGCCTCTTCCCCTCTCCCAGGGGGAGAGGGGAAGGGTGAGGGCAAGCGGCAGACGCCGGGTGCCCTCCCGTCCCTCAGCGCCTCGCGGGAGCTGCACCCTTTGCGGGCTTCACCTGTCCCGCGGCCTCGCCCTTTGCAGGCGTCGCGAGCTCTGCCTTCCGCGCCTCCAGGTCCGGCATCAGCAGGAGCTCGATGCGCCGGTTGCGCGCGCGCCCCTTGTGATTGGCGTTGGTCGCCACCGGACGGAACTGGCTGTTGCCCGCCGCCACCAGACGCTTGGCGGGAACGCCGGCCTTCTCGGACAGGAAGCGCACGACATTCACCGCGCGCGTCACGGACAGCTCCCAGTTGCTAGGGTAGGTGGCGCGGAGCCTGTCGGAGATGGGGCTGTCGTCGGTGTGGCCGGAGACGAGGATGATCCGGTCCTCCTGCTTGGCGAGCACCGAGCCGATGCGCGCGAGCACCTCCTCGCCGCGCGGGCTGAGCGACGCGTCGCCCGAGGCGAAGAGCACCTTGTCCACCAGGTCTACCTGCACGCGGCCGCCGTCGTTGGTCAGCACCACGTCGCCGTCGGCCAGCTCCTTCTCGAGCTTCTCCTGCAGCTCGTCGTGCGTGGCCTTGAGCTTGGCGAGCTCGGCGTCCTTCTCCGCCAGGCTCTGCGAGAGCGTGCCCTTCTCCGCCTCGAGCTCGTTCACGCGCGCCTGCAGCGTCTGATTGGACGCCTCCAGCTTGCGCAGACCGTCTGTCAGGTCGCGTCCCGCGGTCCGCGCCGACTCCGCCTCCGTCTGCTCCGCGGAGACGAGCTTCTGTCCGAAGTAGAGCACCGCGCCCAGCGCGACGAGCGTCAGGCCAAAGAGCGTCCAGGGCAGCGCCGTCGAGCGCGGCTTGGTCCCGGTCTCGTTCTCATTCTTGTTGGGCTTCTCCGGTCTTCCCCACTCCGATCCGCCCACCGTGTCGATGTTGAACGTCCCCATTCATTGGCCTCCCGAAAATGTGCGGTGCGACTCTCGCCGCTCGGAGTGTAGGGAAGTCAGGCCCACGCGTGCGAGGGTGCACATGAGGCTTCCGGTGATGCCGCTGGATTGCGTCCCGGGCGGAAGGATTCTGGACCCATCCTGTCCTGTTTCCCTAGAGGAGGCCTCGCTCCGCGCAAGGGAGCGAGGGCGGCCCGGGGAGCAGGCGATGTTCCGGATGAGCCGGATGACGGACTACGGGGTGGTGCTGCTGGCGACGCTGGCGCGGGAGGAGGGCGCGACGCTGCCGGCGCGGACGCTCGCGCTTCGCACGGGGCTTCCGCTTCCCACGGTGAGCAAGCTGCTCAAGGCGCTCTCCCAGGCGGGCCTCCTCGTGTCGCACCGCGGGGTGCGCGGTGGATATTCCCTGGTGCGACCGGCGGAGGCTCTCTCCGTCGCCGAGGTGCTCGCCGTGCTGGAGGGCCCTCTCACGCTCACTGCCTGCGGCCTGTCTCCGCAGGGCGCGTGTGCGCTGGAGCCGGTCTGCCCGGTGCGCGAGCCGTGGCACCAGCTCAGCCGGAAGATGCTCGAGACGCTGGCCCACCTGACGCTCGCGGACCTCGCGCGTCCTTCGTCCTCCCGGAGCGCCGCCGCATCACCGCTCGCTGCGCTGGAGGTGTCGCCATGAGCTTGACACCCCTCGAGGAGCTCACGCGGCGCGGCTACGACGCGGGCTTCGTCACGCAGGTGGAGCAGGAGGTGGTGCCTCCCGGCCTCTCCGAGGACACGGTGCGCCTCATCTCCGCGCGCAAGGACGAGCCCGACTGGCTGCTCCAGTGGCGCCTCAAGGCCTTTCGCCACTGGCGCACCCTCCGTGAGCCCGGCTGGGCGAACGTGCGCTACCCGCCCATCGACTACCAGGCCATCCGCTACTGGGCCGCGCCGCGCCAGGTGGCGAAGAAGGGGAGCCTCGACGAGGTGGACCCGGAGATCCTGGAGACGTATGCCCGGCTGGGCATCCCGCTGCACGAGCAGGCGCGCCTGCAGAACGTGGCGGTGGACGCCGTCTTCGACTCGGTGTCGGTGGCCACCACGTGCCAGGAGACGCTGGCGAAGCAGGGCATCCTCTTCTGCTCCTTCTCCGAGGCGGTGCACCGCTACCCGGAGCTGGTGCGCCGCTGGCTCGGCACGGTGGTGCCGTACTCGGACAACTTCTTCGCCGCCCTCAACTCGGCGGTCTTCAGCGACGGCTCCTTCTGCTACGTGCCGAAGGGGGTGCGCTGCCCGCTCGAGCTGTCCACCTACTTCCGCATCAACGCCGCGGGCACGGGCCAGTTCGAGCGCACGCTGCTCGTGGCGGACGAGGGCGCCACGGTGAGCTACCTCGAGGGCTGCACCGCACCGGTGCGGGACGAGCACCAGCTACACGCGGCGGTGGTGGAGCTCGTGGCGCTCGAGGGGGCCACCATCCGCTACGCCACGGTGCAGAACTGGTACCCCGGGGACGAGGAGGGGCGCGGCGGCATCTACAACTTCGTCACCAAGCGGGGCCGGGCGGCGCGCGCGGCGCACATCTCCTGGACGCAGGTGGAGACGGGGAGCGCCATCACGTGGAAGTACCCCGGCGTGCTGCTCGAGGGCGACGAGTCGGTGGGCGAGTTCTACTCGGTGGCCCTCACGCGCCACCACCAGCAGGCGGACACGGGCACGAAGATGGTGCACGTGGGACGCAACACGCGCTCCACCATCGTCTCCAAGGGCATCGCCGCGGGGCACGGGCAGAACACCTACCGCGGGCTGGTGAAGATGATGCGGTGCGCGGAAGGGGCGCGCAACTTCACCCGCTGCGACTCGCTGCTCCTGGGGCCGCGCTGCGGCGCTCATACCGTCCCGTACATCGAGGTGCGCAACGCCACGGCGAAGGTGGAGCACGAGGCGTCCACCTCGCGCATCAGCGACGAGCAGCTCTTCTACTGCCGTCAGCGCGGCATTCCCGAGGACGACGCGGTGGGGCTCATCGTCAACGGCTTCTGCCGGGAGGTGCTCAGGCGCCTGCCCATGGAGTTCGCCGTGGAGGCCCAGAAGCTCCTGCTCCTCCAGCTGGAGGGCAGCGTGGGTTAGCGAGGAGGTGAGGCACGTGCTGCGGATTTCCAACCTGCACGCCCGCGTGGAGGGCAAGGACATCCTTCGCGGGGTGGAGCTGACGGTGCCGACGGGCGAGGTGCACGCGCTGATGGGGCCCAACGGCAGCGGGAAGAGCACCCTGGCCAAGGTGCTCGCCGGCCGCGAGGGCTACGAGGTGACGCGCGGCGAGGTGCTGCTCGACGGCGTGCCCCTCCTGGGCCTCACCCCCGAGGCGCGCGCGGCGGCCGGCGTCTTCCTCGCGTTCCAGGAGCCGGTGGAGATTCCGGGCGTGGGCAACCTCCACTTCCTGCGCACCGCGCTCAACGCCCAGCGCCGCGGCCGCGGGGAGGAGGAGCTGGACGCGATGGACTTCCTCCTGCTGGCACGCGCGAGGATGCGCGACGTGCAGCTGGAGCCCGCCATACTCGAGCGCGGCGTCAACGAGGGCTTCAGCGGCGGGGAGAAGAAGCGCAACGAGGTGTTCCAGATGGCGGTGCTGGAGCCGCGCCTGGCCATCCTCGACGAGACGGACTCGGGCCTGGACATCGACGCGCTCGAGGTGGTGGCCCGGGGCATCAACGCCCTGCGCGCGCCGCACCGCTCGATGCTGCTCATCACCCACTATCCGCGCCTGCTCGAGCGCGTGGTGCCGGACCGCGTGCACGTGATGCTGGGCGGCCGCATCGTCCGCTCCGGTGGACCGGGGCTGGCGCACCAGCTCGAGCGGGAGGGCTACGGGACACTGCTCGGCGCAGTGGAGGCAGGGCAGGAGGTGCGTGCGTGACGACGCCCCTGCAGCGCGCCCTGCAGCTCGCCGAGCGCTTCGGCGCTGCGCACGAGGGACAGGCGCCGGCGTGGGTGCGGCGGGAGCGCAGCAAGGGACTGGAGGCGCTCGTCCGCAGGGGCCTGCCACAGGCGAAGGAAGAGGCCTGGCGCTACACGCCGCTCCGGATGCTCTACGAGGCGCCCCACGTGCCGGTGGAGCGCGAGGCGCTGCGCATGCCGGACGACGCGGCCTGGGCTTCCTTCTTCCTCCCGCGCCCCGCCGCGCGCCTCGTCTTCCTGGATGGTCACTTCGTCGCTTCGTGGTCCGTGGTGCCTGACTCCCTCCCCGGGCTCACCGTGAAGCCCCTGTCGCGGGCCTTTCGGGAGGACGGGGAGGTGCTGCACTCGCTGCTCGGAGGCGCTGCGCGGCCTGAGGTGCATCCCTACGTGGCGCTCAACGCGGCGCTCCTCGCGGAGGGGGCCTTCGTGAGGCTCGCGCCGGGCGCGGAGCTCCCCGGTCCCATCCAGCTGCTCCTGCTCTCGGGCAGTGCCACCGTTCCGGCGCTTGCGTGCCCCCGGGTGGTGGTGCTCGCGGGTGCCGGAAGCCACGCCACGCTGGTGGAGGTGGATGCGGAGGCAGGGCCAGGAGACGCATTCACCGACGTCGTCACCGAGGTGTACCTCGAGGACGGCGCGCAGCTGCACCATCTGGTCCTCCAGCAGGCGTCGATGAGGGCGCTGCACCTGTCCGTGCTCCACGCGACTCAAGGCGCCGGCAGTCGCTTCACCTCGCACGTGGTGGAGCTCGGAGGCGCGCTGGCGCGCAGCGAGGTGCGAGTCTCCTTCATCGGCGAGGACGCCGCGAGTGCGCTCTTCGGCCTGTACGTCGGTACCGGCACGCAGCACCTGGACCACCGGACGGACGTCGAGCACACCCTCCCGTCGTGCACGAGCGAGGAGGTGTACAAGGGCGTGCTCACGGGCAAGGCGCACGGCATCTTCCATGGCCGCGTGCGGGTGCGGCCCATGGCTTTCAAAACGGACGCGCGCCAGGTGAGCAAGACGCTCCTGCTCTCGGACGGGGCCACGGTGGACGCAAGGCCGGAGCTGGAGATCCTCGCGGACGACGTGAAGTGCGCCCACGGCGCGGCGGTGGGAAGACTGGACGAGGACGCCCTCTTCTACCTGCGCTCGCGAGGGGTGCCGCGCGCAGAAGCGGAGCGCCTGCTCACACGCGCCTTCGTCTCCGAGGTGCTGGAAACCATCCCAGCGGGCCCCGTGAGGGAGCGGGTCGCGGCGGCGGTCGAAGCCCGGCTCGAATCCGCGGCAGCGGAGGTGTCCGCATGACCGCG
>JAKEEX010000755.1 GCA_022616315.1 Myxococcaceae bacterium | reverse complement strand
GTCAACTGGGACCCTGAAACGGACCCGCGCCTCACGTCCTGGGAGGTCGTGCATCACTTGATACGGGTGCTGGAGGCGGGAGGAGAGAGCGCCGCCGCAATGCTGGTCGGGAAGCTCGGCGCCAAGGCCGAGACTACCCGTGAGCTGTGCTACCGCCTCTACACCGTCTGCGAGCGCAAGAAGCGCGCAGCGGAGGCGCTGGCCTACAACGGACTGGTGCAGAGCTGGCCCGAGATCACCCGCCTGGCTCGCGAGGGTGGTGCGCCGCGCGAGGTGCAGGCCGCATTTGAGGGGCTGCGATGAACAGATCAGTCCACAGCGGCTCAGGTGAGGGCGCGTGAGTGCTGATGACAGAGTGCTGGACCGCGTCTTGCGTGGCACGACGGACCAGAACATCCGGTTCGAGCACCTGTGCGGCCTGCTGCGCCGGCTCGGCTTTCAGGAGCGTGTGCGCGGTAGCCATCACATCTTCAGCCGCACAGGCGTCATCGAGATCCTGAACGTGCAGCCGCGTGACGGCGGGATGGCCAAGCCTTACCAGGTACGGCAGGTACGCACCGTAATCGTCAAGTACAAGCTTGCGGGTACGACAGCGGAGGGTTCTGAATGAGCAGCGGCACACTTCCAGGAGCGGCAGGCACGGACGTGTTGCGCTACGAGACCATCATCTATTGGAGCGAAGAGGACGGCGCGTTCATCGCCGAAGTACCCGAGCTGCCCGGCTGCGCCGCCGACGGGGCAACGCCGGCGGAGGCGCTCGCGGCCGTGCAGGTCGTGGCGCAGGAGTGGATCGAAACGGCGCGCGAGCTCGGCCGCTCGGTACCCGAACCGCGGGGCCGCCTGCTGTTCGCGTGACAGCGGGCCGGGCACGCAGAAGGCTCCCATGGCGACGACCACCGACGAACGGGCAGGTAGAGCGCGAGTGAGCACCGAGGACGAGCGTGGTTCTCCCTGGGAGCCCACGCCTGTGCCGCCGGCGCTCTTGCGCGCGGCGCGTGACCTGCGGGCGCACCTGACGAACGCCGAGCACGCGCTGTGGGCCTGTATCCGACGTAAGCAACTGCGCGGGTTCCGGTTCCGGCGGCAGCATCCCGTTGCGCAGTACGTGCTGGATTTCTACTGTCCGGCGGCGCGGCTGGCGGTGGAGGTCGACGGGGGGCAGCACGGGACGGATGGAGGGCGGGCGCGCGACGCGGCGCGGGCGGCGTTCCTCGGGGGGCAGGGCATTCGGGTGCTGCGGTTCTGGAATAGCGACGTGCAGGCGAACCTGGAGGGGGTGCTGGTGCGTATCTGGGAGGCGTTGCGGGAGGCGGAGGGGGGCCCCCCCCCCCCCACCCCCCCGGGGGGGGGGGG
>JAKEEX010000754.1 GCA_022616315.1 Myxococcaceae bacterium | reverse complement strand
GGGGGCCGACCAGGACGAGGAGATGGCCTTCCTGGTGCGCGAGTGCCAGACGGCGACGGAGGCCGACCAGGCCGCCACGGAGGCGGACGAGGTGCCGGCCACGGATGATGGGAGGTTCTAGGTCATGAAGGCGCTGGTATTCTTCTGCGTGGTGACCTTCGCGATGTGCAAGCTGCTGCTCGCAGTGGCGGGCCTGTGAGCATCATCGCAGCGATGCTGACGCCCGACGGCTGCTGGGTGGGCCACGATTCCCAGGCCACCCTCGGGGACGACCACCGACTGGTGGACCAGTCCAAGCTGGTGGAGGTGGACGGCATGGTGGCCCTGGTCACCGGGCCGTCCCTCACCCTCACCTGCGCACGGGCCGCGCTGTCCGGCATGGTAGGAGGGGAGTTTCACCCGCTCGTGTTCGCCGTGAACCTCCGCGAGGCCTTCGGGGCCGTGGGATGGGAGCCGGAGCCGGACATGCGCCCGCCCAATTGGGGCGTGTCCATCCTGCTCACGGACGGGCGCGAGCTGTGGTCCTTTGACGGACGGCTGGCGCCCCACCCCCACCCGCGCGGCGAGTTCGTGGCGGCCGGCAGCATGGAGTACGCCTACGGGGCGAACCACGCCGTGGACGCCGTGCGCCCGGAGTTGGGGCCGCAGGACCGTCTGGCTGTGGCCCTCGCGGCGTCCTGCCAGTACTCCACCTGGTGCGGCGGGCGGCAGGTGGTGCGCCTGGTGGAGCGCCGCGGCGAACGGGTGACCAGCGTATGAAGCGCGCGGTGGGATACTGCACGGCGACCTCGTGCCAGGACTACGCCAAGGGCGTGTTCCTGCTCAACTTTGGGGACAATTTCCACTGCCCGCGGTGCCGCAACCTAGGCACCTTGGAGTGCGAACGTGGCTTCGCCTCCAGCAACGAGTCGCAGGACTTCCGGGAGGTGCGTATGGAGTACAACTTCGACGCTATAACCAGGAGCTATCGCGAGGTGTTGATCCTCGTGGACGAAGAGATGGAGGGCGGCGCCACCTACACCTTCCAGACACCCGTCATCAAGACCGAGCGGCGCGCGGAGAAGGTGGCCACGGCCATCTTGGCGAATCTGAACAGGTACATGACCTTTCTGAACGAGGAGGGAATCCCAAATACAGCGGAGCGCATCCTTGACCTGGGGTGGGACCGGGAGCGGTTCAGCAAAGTGCTGGGCTGCCTCGCGGCGGAGTGGAGGAGTTGACGACCATGGACAAGGTGACCTGTGAGGAACGCGCGAGCACGCCCGCCGGCTGGTATTTCTGCACGGAGCCGCCTGGGCACACCGAGGACCACGTGGCACACGACACCAGCGGCGTGGAGTGCTTCCGCTGGGTAAACCGGGAGGACGTAGAGGGGCTGGTGCACTCCATCGACCGGGCGCGTAGGGAGCTGGACCAAGCCCTGGTGGATCTGGAGTACGGGCGGCATGCCATCAAGCACAGCCACGCGACCGACCGGGCCGTGATGGCTGGCAATGCGGCGGACATGGAGCTAGTGAAGCTCCTGGCCATCCTGGGCCGCGATCGGAGGCCGCGGGAATGACGGCGCCCGACCCCGGAACGCGCGAGGCGCAGGACCAGG
>JAKEEX010000113.1 GCA_022616315.1 Myxococcaceae bacterium | reverse complement strand
GGGGGGAGCTTTCATGTCACGCCTCAGTCCCACGCTCTGCCTGTTGCTGGGCATTCTGGCCTCCGCCGCGCCGCCGGCCCGGGCCGACGTCAAGCCGCTCACCTGCGCGCAGGAGGTGTGCCGTGAAGGAGGTCCAGGCCGTCATCCAGCAGCTCGAGGTGGACGAGGCCATGCGCGTGCGCACGGGTGAGAGAGGCGCAGCTGCACTCTGATGTGGGCCCTCTCCCTTCTGGAGTGTTGTCCACCTCCCGCTGTCCCTGAGTCGTGGGCGAACACGCTCCTACTCCGCGCGCATTCGGGGTCCGGCTCGGGTAGGACGCTGCTCCTCGCCGGAGAACGTCCGCCCCGAAGGAGGGTCCCATGCGACGTGCCGTCTGGGTGGCTCTGCTCCTGCTCGTCTCGTGCGTCCGGAACCCGGTCACCGGCAAGCGCCAGCTGACGCTGGTCTCCGAGGCGCAGGAGATCGAGCTCGGACAGCAGGCCAAGGCAGAGATTGCGCAGTCCATCGGGCTGTACCCGGATGAGCGCCTGCAGGCCTATGTCGCCGGCATCGGGCAGCAGCTCGCGACACACTCCGAGCGACCGAAGCTCCCCTGGAGCTTCCAGGTCCTCGACGACGCGTCGGTGAATGCGTTCGCGCTCCCCGGGGGCCCCATCTTCGTCACGCGCGGAATCCTCACGCACCTGTCCTCCGAGTCGGAGCTCGCGGGTGTGCTCGGACACGAGATTGGTCACGTCACCGCGAAGCACTCGGTGAACCAGATGACCAAGGCCCAGCTCGCCGGGCTCGGGCTGGGCCTTGGGATGATCCTCAGTCCGGAGCTCCGCCAGGTCGGCGACCTCGCCCAGGTCGCGGCGCAGGTGCTGTTCCTCAAGTACGGGCGGGACGACGAGCGTCAGTCCGACGAGCTGGGTTTCAAGTACGCGCTCCAGCAGGGCTACGACGTGCGGGAGATTCCGCAGACGTTCCGGACCCTCGGTCGCGTGAGTGAGGAGGCAGGCGGCGGAAGGCTTCCCGCGTGGCTGTCCACGCATCCCGACCCCGGTGACCGGGTCATCGCCGCGCTGCAGCGCGCGGCGAAGGTCGAGCCGCCCCAGGGACAGGTTCGCAGGGAGGAGTATCTGTCCGCGCTCGCGGGTGTCGTGTTCGGGGCGAACCCGCGCCAGGGGTTCTTCGTGGACAACCGCTTCATGCACCCGGACCTGAAGTTCCAGCTCACCTTCCCGCCGCAGTGGAAGACCCAGAACGCCCCGGCGGCGGTCGTCGCCGGTTCCCCCAGTCAGGACGCGGCCATCCAGCTGACGGTGGCGGGGAAAGGGAGTCCAGAGGCCGCGGCGCAGAAGTTCTTCACACAGGAGGGCCTGCGGGCTGGTGAGGTGTCGCGCGGCCTCGTGAGCGGGAACCCGGCGGTGAGCGGGCTCTTCCAGGCGCAGACCCAGCAGGGCGTCCTGGAGGGGCTCGCCACGTTCATCGCGTACAACGGCATCGTCTACCAGATTCTGGGACTCACGCCGGCGGGCCGGCTCGGCAACTACGGTCCCCTGTTCCGCAACACGGTCGCCAGCTTCGAGCCGCTGACGGACCCCGCTGCCCTCAACGTGCAGCCCGCGCGAGTCGAGCTCGTGAAGGTGCCCAGCGAGATGACCGTGGAGGAGTTCGTGGCGAAGTACCCATCCTCCGTCCCTGCCGAGCAGGTCGTGCTCATCAACGGGCTCGACCGCGGGCAGCGGATTCCCGCGGGGGCGACGCTGAAGCGGGTGGTGGGGGGCGAGCTCCCGAGACGGTAGGGACTCCGGTGCTCATCCCTTGCCGGGTCGAAGCTCACGTGACTATGGTCATGTGACCATGGGCCGTAAACCACGACAGATTGCTGCGGCGGACTTCAAGGCCCGCTGCCTCTCCCTCCTCGACCAGGTCGCCGAGCAAGGCGACGTCCTCGTGGTGACCAAGCGAGGAGTCCCGGTCGCCAAGGTCGTCCCGGTCGAATCTCGCTGGAGCAGCTCTCTCAAGGGCAGTGTCCTCCACCAGGGCGACCTCGTCTCTCCGTTGGGAGAGGAATGGAACGCAAGCCGGTGATCGTCCTCGATACGCACGCGCTCGTCTGGTGGGCGACGGAGGATTCCAAGCTCGGCAAGAAAGTCAGAACGGCGCTGGAGAGGTCCCCGCGTATCGGCGTCGCGGCAATCTCCCTCTGGGAGCTCGCGATGCTCGTGGAGAGAGGCCGACTTCGACTCGACCGTCCGGTCGTCTCCTGGCTCCGGGAGGCGCTCGAACTTCCGCGCGTGGAGCTGGTGCCCATCACCCCGGACGTGGCAGTCACCGCGGTGAAGCTCCGGGGCGAGGGCGTCGTGGATCCGGCAGATGCATTGATTGCGGCGACCGCCATCGTGCACCGGGCGTCACTGGCGACCCGCGACGAAAGCCTTCGACGCGTGAAGGAGCTCAGCTGGCTCTGGTCATGAAAAGGGGCGGCAGGTTGCCCCGCCGCCCCCGTTCAGCCCGCTCCCGCGGGGACTACTTCGTCTTCGTCTTCGGCTTCTTGCCCGACACGGGCCGCACGTCGAGGCCCGGCACCGGGAAGCCGCGCTTGCGCATCAGCGCGTCGATGCCCGCGTCCTTGCCGCGGAAGGTGCGGTACGCGTCGGCCGGGTCCACCGTGTTGCCCACGGAGAAGACGTTGTCGCGCAGGCGCGCGGCCACGGAGGCGTCGTAGGCGCCCTTGCCCTCGGTGAAGGCCTCGAAGGCGTCCGCCGTCAGGGTGTCGCTCCACAGGTAGCTGTAGTAGCCGGCCGAGTAGCCGTCACCCGAGAAGACGTGGGTGAACTGCGGCGTGCGGTGCCGCATGACGATCTCCTTCGGCATCCCGAGCGCCTTCAGGGTGTCGCGCTCGAACGCGTCCGCGTCGATGCTCGCGTCCCCGGCCAGGTGCAGCTTCATGTCCACCAGCGCGCTCGCCAGGTACTCCACCGTGCCGAAGCCCTGGTTGAAGTTGGCGGCCTTCTCGATCTTCTTCACCAGCGCTTGCGGGAGGGGCGCCCCCGTCTCGTGGTGCAGGGCGTAGGTGTTCAGCACCTCGGGCGTGGACAGCCAGTGCTCGAGCAGCTGCGAGGGGAACTCCACGTAGTCGCGCGCGACCGACGTGCCGGAGACGGTGGGGTACGTCACGTTGGAGGCGAGGCCGTGCAGCGCGTGGCCGAACTCGTGGAACAGCGTCTCCGCGTCCTCCCAGCTGATGAGCACCGGCTCGCCGGGGCGGCCCTTCACGAAGTTGGAGTTGTTGGAGACGATGGTGGTGACGTCCGCGTCGAAGCGCTCCTGCCTGCGGTAGGCGTTCATCCACGCCCCGGAGCGCTTGCCCTTGCGCGCGTAGGGGTCGAAGTACCACAGGCCCACGTGCTTGCCGCTCGTCTTGTCCTTCACCTCCCAGACGCGGACGTCGGGGTGGTAGACGGGCACGTTGCTCACCGGCGTGAAGGTGAAGCCGAACAGCTCACCCGCCACCCAGAACATGCCCTCGCGCAGCTTCTCGAGCTGCAGGTACGGCTTCACCTCGTTCTGGTCCAGGTCGTACTTTGCCTTGCGGACCTTCTCCGCGTAGTAGCGGTAGTCCCAGGGCTCGATCTTGAGCTTCGCGCCCTCCTTGTTGGCGATCGCCTGCATGTCGGCGACCTCCTCGTGGACGCGGGCGACGGCGGGCTTCCACACCGCCTCCATCAGCTGCATGGCGCGCTCGGGCGTCTTGGCCATGGCGTTCTCGAGCCGCCAGTGCGCGTGCGTGGCGTAGCCCAGCAGCTTGGCGCGCTCGGCGCGCAGCTTCAGCACCTCGGAGATGATGGCGTTGTTGTCGCGCGCATCCCCGTTGTCGCCGCGGTTGACGTAGTTGCGCCACACCTTCTCGCGGAGGTCCCGCCGGGACGAGTACGTCAGGAACGGCTCCATGGAGGAGCGCGTGTTGGTGATGACCCACTTGCCCTTCATGTCGCGCGCCTCGGCCGCGGCCGCCGCACCGGTGCGCACCGAGTCGGGCAGGCCGGCGAGGTCCGCCTCGGACTCGAGGACGACGGTGTAGCCCTCCTCGTCACCCAGGACGTTCTGGCTGAAGGAGGTGTAGAGCGTGGCGAGGCGCTGGTTGATGGCCGCCAGGCGCTCCTTCGCCTTCGCGTCCAGCTTCGCGCCCGAGCGGACGAAGTTGGTGTAGTACAGCCAGGTGACGCGCTGCTGCTCGGGAGTCAGCGTCGCCTTGTCCGGCGAGTTGTAGACCGCCTCGATGCGCTGGAAGAGCGGCGCGTTCTGGGTGATCTCGTCCGAGAAGGCCGCCAGCTTCGGCTCCATCTCGCGCTCGATGGCCTGGAACTCCGGCCCGGCCAGCGTGGAGCTCCAGATGCCGTAGACGGTGCCCACGGCATCGAGCGTGCGCCCGGCGTCCTCGAGGGCCGCGATGGTGTTCTCGAAGGTGGGCGCTGCAGGGTCGCTCACGAGGGTGGCGATCTCCCGCCGGTTCTCCTCCATCGCGGCCTCGAGCCCGGGCTTGAGGTGCTCGAGCTTCACCTTGTCGAACTGCGGCACGCCGCCGTAGGGGCCGGTCCACTTCGACAGCAGCGGGTTCTCTGGCTGCGCGGGCGCTGCAGGCGCTTCGACTTCGGCGCCGCGGACCTCGGGGGCCGTGGTCGCGCACGCGGTGGACGCGAGCGCTGCCGCGCCCGCGCTTGCGATGAGGAGCTTACGCATGGGTGGAAACCTTCCGACGGAGGTGGGTGTGTGTGTGGCCTCTCGACCAACGGCAGGACAGCACGAGCCGCGGGACGTTGCACGTCAGGGGTTGCCCGCCCCCTCCACGCGCTCCACCTCGAGGGTCAGCCCCCCCACGAGGGCGGCGATGGCACCTACAGTCACCCACGCGGGGGCGAGCACGAAGCCCACCGCACCCGCGGTGATGGGCACGTCCAGCAGCGTCCGGCCGTGCGCATTCTTCACGACGACGCGGCGCACGTTCGCCTCACGGACGAGGCGCTTGAGCGCGGCTGCGAGCTGGTCACCTGCGACGGTGAGCCGCTCCCAGGTGCTCGAGGGTTCAGACATGAGGGCCTCCTTCAGAAGGGGAGTCGAGGTTCGCTCCCCACTACGCACCGCGTCCAGAGGCATTGCCCTCACGGCCCTCCGCAAACGTCACTGGGCGGCGAAGAGGCCCGCGGCCTTGAGCAGCCGCAGCGAGGTGAGCTGCACGTTGAGCCGCTCCGTCAGCAGCCCCACCTCGGCCTGGGCCAGCGCGGTGTTGGCGTCCGTCACCTCGAGCGAGGAGGCCGCGCCCGCCTGGTAGCTCTTCTCCGCCAGCCGCGCCGACTCACGCGCCAGCTTCGCCGAATCCTCCGCCTTGGAGAGGGATGCTCTCGAGTTGACCAGGTCCAGCCGCGACTTGGCCAGCTCGTCCGAGGCGCGCCGCTCCGCCTGCGCCTGGGTGGCGCGGGCCTCGGCAATCTTCGCGGAGGCCTCGCGCAGCTCCGCCTCGCGCAGGCCGCCGTCCCACAGCGTCCAGTTGACGCCCAGGGTGACGGCCCACGTCTGGTTGCTGCCGGAGAAGCCCGCGGCGTTGGAGACGTTGCCGCGCGCCGTGAGGCCCACCGTGGGCGCGTACTTGAGGGCCGTCGTGACGCGGTTGGTGTGGGCCACCTCGGCACCGGTGCGCGCGGCGGCCACGTCCGGACGGTTCTGGAGCGCGTCGCCCAGCGCCTCGGGCGAGCTCTCGAGCCCCTCCGGCAGCTGCACCTCCCCCGGAGGCACGACGTCGAAGTCCGCGGGGCGGTTGAGCAGCGCGGCCAGCGCGAGGCGGCCGGACTCGAGCGCGTTCTTCGCACGCACCACGTCCTGCTCGGCGCGGCTGCGCTCCAGCTCCGCGCGCAGGCGGGCCAGGCGGGAGGTGGCGCCCGCGGACTCCTTCACCTTCGCGTCCCTCTCGTGGGCCTTCGCCACGTCGAGCAGGTGCTCGTTCACCTTGAGCGCCTCCTGCAGCGTGGCCACCCCGAAGTAGCCCTGCGCCACCGCGAAGAGCACCTCGCGGCGCGTGGCCTCGGTGCTCTGCTGCGCCGCCTCGGTGGCGAGGCCTGCGCTGCGGATGGCCGGGAAGAGCGCCGGCGCCAGGATGGCCTGGCTCACCTGCGCCTGGGCCCCCAGCGCGTCCAGCGGCTGGATGACGATGTCCGCGTAGTCCGCGGGGTAGAGGATGTGG
>JAKEEX010000753.1 GCA_022616315.1 Myxococcaceae bacterium | reverse complement strand
TCGTCAGGGTCAGGTTGCGCCCCGGGTTGAACGGCACATCGCTGTATGCGCGATGGCCGCGCGGGGCTCGCGCGAAGGCCGGCGTCATCGCGAGGTTGAAGGAGCAGCGCGAGGGAGGCGGCTTCGGACATCGGGGTTCCTTCCTTGCGGACAGACTCCGCGGGCGGCAGGGGCGCGAGCCTACCGGCTCGGGGACAGCGCGCCCAGAACCCCTTTCCCCCCGGAGTTCTGCCGCACCCGTCCCGGCCAGTGAGCGCTCCGACCGGCTGCACGTGACGGCAGCCCGGGGGGCAGCCGAACATCGGGGGCAACTCCCGTCTCCCGGGCGGCCACGCTCCCCGGGGAGGTGCTCCCGTGCCGACAGCTGCACGGACAGGAGGCGTGCGGCAGCGCGAGCGTTCAGCGGCACGCAAGGAGCGTGAACGGCCCAGGGGCCGGGACCCGCGAACGGCCGGCCGCTCCTCCGTCGCCGGCGGGGCCCGCCATCCCCGCGGGGAGCGCGCCCGACGAGGGAGTGAACGGGACCCCACTCCTGACGGTGGACTGGCGATGGAGGCGCCGCGCCCCCAGCCTGTGTGGGTGCCGTGGCTCCTTCGCGAGCCGGCGGGTCAGGGGCAGGGCGCGCGGGGAGCGCGGGCGCCGGTGGATGGCGCCGGAGGGGGCGGACATGGCGGGGCAGGGAGCGGCGGTTCGGGCCGGAGTGTCACCACGTGGAGAGCCAACACCAGGACTTCGGGGCCGTCCGGACGGCCTTCCGCGCCTGGCCAGGACGGTGGCCCTCGCGAGCGCGGCGTTGCTCCTCCTCACGGCACCACGCGCATGGGCCCAGAGCAATCCCTGCAGTGCTCCAGCCAACGCCATCGTGGCGGAGAACTGTCTGCCCGGCAACCCCGCCAGCGAATGGGACGTGCAGGGCTCGGGTGCTGACTCCATCCAGGGCTTCGCCACCGACATCAGCGTCAACCGGGGCCAGACGGTCTCCTTCAAGGTGAAGACAGATGCCAGCAACTACCGGCTGGACATCTACCGGATGGGCTTCTACGGCGGTCTGGGTGCACGCCATGTGGCGACCGTCCAGCCCCAGGCGGCGCTACCGCAGCTCCAGCCCACCTGTCTGAGCCAGCCGGCCACCGGGCTGGTGGACTGCGGCAACTGGGCCGTCTCTGCCACCTGGCAGGTGCCCGCCAACGCCACCAGCGGCATCTACTTCGCCAGGCTGGTGCGCGAGGCCGGAGCGGCTGGCGCCAGCCACATCGTCTTCGTGGTGCGCGACGACGACGGCGCCTCCGCGCTGCTGTTCCAGACGTCGGACACCACCTGGCAGGCCTACAACGAGTACGGGGGCAACAGCCTCTACGTCGGCAGCCCAGCGGGCCGTGCCTACAAGGTCTCCTACAACCGCCCCTTCACCACCCGTGGCACCAGCTCCGAGGACTGGGTCTTCAACGCCGAGTACCCGATGGTGCGGTGGCTGGAGGCCAACGGCTACGACGTCAGCTACACCACCGGCGTGGACACCGACCGGCGGGGCGGCGAGCTCACCGAGCACCAGGTGTTCCTCTCGGTGGGTCACGACGAGTACTGGAGCGGCGGCCAGCGGGCCAACGTGGAGGTGGCCCGCAACGCCGGCGTGCACCTGGCCTTCCTCAGCGGCAACGAGGTGTTCTGGAAGACGCGCTGGGAGGCGAGCATCGACGCGAGCGGCACCCCGCACCGCACCCTCGTCTGCTACAAGGAGACACACGCCGGGGCGAAGATTGACCCGCTGGCCAACGTGTGGACGGGAACGTGGATGGACCCACGCCCCTTCAACCCCGAGGGGCCGCGGCCGCAGAACGCGCTCAGCGGCACCCTCTTCATGGTGAACTGCTGCACCTTCGCCGCCATGCAGGTGCCCGCCGAGGAGGGCAAGCTGCGCCTGTGGCGCAACACCTCCATCGCCAACCTCGCGCCGGGGCAGACAGCCACGCTCCCTCCGGACACGGTGGCCTACGAGTGGGACGAGGACGTGGACAACGGCTTCCGCCCGCCCGGCCTGTTCCGACTCTCGCGCACCACCGTGAGCAACGCGCAGCGCCTGGTGGACTTCGGCTCCACCTATTCCTTCGGGACGGCCACCCACAGCCTCACCCTGTACAAGCACCCGAGCGGCGCGCTCGTCTTCGGCGCGGGCACGGTGCAGTGGAGTTGGGGGCTGGACGCCAACCACGACCGCGGCAGCGCCGCGGCCGACGTGCGGATGCAGCAGGCGACGGTGAACCTCCTCGCGGACATGGGCGTGCAGCCGGGGCGCCTGCAGGACGGCCTCACGCCGGCCGCCCCCTCCAGTGACGCCCGCGCACCCACCACCACCCTCGGCGCCCCGGTGGCCGGGGCCACGGTGCCCCTCGGTGGGAGCGTCACCGTGAGCGGCACCGCCGCCGACGAGGGCGGGATGGTGGGCGGGGTGGAGGTCTCGATGGACGACGGGGCCACCTGGCACGCGGCGGAGGGCCGCGGGACGTGGAGCTTCGTCTGGCACCCCGCGGTGCCCGGGACGGCCGTGCTGCGCGCGCGCGCCACCGACGACAGCGGAAACCTGGGCGCCGCGAGCGCACCGGTGGCGGTGACGGTGGCGGCGGTTGCAGGCCCGGTCAGTGTCTGGAACGACACCGCCCGTCCCCAACTGGAGACGGCAAACGACGGACAGGCC
>JAKEEX010000752.1 GCA_022616315.1 Myxococcaceae bacterium | reverse complement strand
TGAAGTCCCCGAGGTGGCTGTCCTCCTCCTCGCCGATGGGCGTCTCCAGGGAGATGGGCTCCTTGGCGATCTTGAGGACCTTGCGCACCTTGTCGAGCGGGAGCTCCATCTTCTCCGCGATCTCCTCCGGCGTGGGCTCGCGGCCGATCTCCTGCACCAGGTAGCGGCTGGTGCGGATGAGCTTGTTGATCGTCTCGATCATGTGCACCGGGATGCGGATGGTGCGCGCCTGGTCCGCGATGGCGCGCGTGATGGCCTGGCGGATCCACCACGTCGCGTAGGTGCTGAACTTGTAGCCGCGCTTGTACTCGAACTTGTCCACGGCCTTCATGAGGCCGATGTTGCCCTCCTGGATGAGGTCCAGGAACTGCAGGCCGCGGTTCGTGTACTTCTTGGCGATGGACACCACCAGGCGCAGGTTGGCCTCCACCAGCTCCGACTTGGCGCGCTCGGCCCTCCGCTCTCCGATGCGGATGGCCTCGTAGTTGCGGCGCAGCGACTCCACCGAGAGGTTGGCCTCCTCCTCGACGCGGCGGATGGCGCGCACGGACTGGCGGACGTCGCGGTCCAGCGCCTCGAGCTGCTCGGGGGTGAGGTTGAGCTTCTTGTGGAGCTTCTTCTGGTTGGCCGGGTTGTCCCGCGCCTCCTTCAGCTGCGGGCGCAGCTCGTCCATCTTCACGCCGTACTGGCGCTCCAGCTGGCGCAGCTCCGCCTCGGCCTTGGCCACCCGCTCGATGAGGCCCTTGAGGTTCAGGACGATGCGGTCGATCTGCTTCTTGTTCAGCCGCATCTCCTCGAGCACCTCCATCATCTTGGTGCGGAGGTCCTTGATCTCCTGGCGCGCCTCCTTCTTGCGTGCCTCGGACAGCTTCTTCTTGGCGGTGAGCTCCTCCTCGATGACCTCCACCTCGCGGGCGTGCACGCGGATGCGCTCGATCTGCTTGCAGATCTGCTCGATGCGGTTGAGCTCGGTCTGGTTGAGCTGCGAGGTGATGTCACCCTCGGCCTCGGCCACCTCCTCGACCTCGGCCTCCTCGCGCTCGGCGTTGGGCTCCTCGGGGGCGTCCTTCACCACCTCGCGGATGCGCAGCTTGCCGGACTTGAGCCGGTTGCCGATGTCCAGGATGTCCGCCACCGCGACGCGGCAGGCCAGGAGCGCCCGGAGGACCTCCTTCTCCCCGTCCTCGATGCGCTTGGCGATCTCCACCTCGCCCTCGCGGGTGAGGAGGGAGACGCTGCCCATCTTGCGCAGGTAGAGGCGGACCGGATCGTTCGACTTGCCGCCCGGCTCGTCGTCCTCGCGCTCCTCCTCCTCCTCCTCCTCGTCCTGCCGGTCCTCGGTGGCGACGACGGTGGGCTTGACCTCCACCGACTGCGCGGCCTTCTGGGCGTCAACGATCTCGATGTCGTTGTCCCCGAACATGCTCATCACGTCGTCGATCTGGTCCGACGACACGATGTCCGCGGGGAGCGCGTCGTTCACCTCGTCGTACGTGAGGTAGCCCTTCTGGCGTCCCGCCTCGAGGAGGTCCTTCACCTCCTTGCGCTCGGAGACGGCCTCCTCCTCAGGCTCGTCTTCCACCGCGTCCAGGTCCACGTCCACCGCGGCGGCGAGCTCCTCGGCCTGCTCCTCGGGGTCGATCTCCTCTCCGGACACGGTCGCGCCCGGGCGCGGGGCCTTGCGCAGCCTCTCCTTCTCCTTTTCGGGCGCCTGTGCGTGAGCCTTCGTTGCCTTGGCCACGACGGGCTTCTTCTTCAGCTCCTTCTCCTTGGAGTCCTTCTTCGCCTTGTTCACCTTGACAGTGGGCGACTTGGGCGGCTGCTTCTGGGAGGGCATAGGCTTAGAACTTCTCCTGGAGGAAGGCTTCGACTTCTAGGGCCACGCAGCGCCTTCAGGGTGGGCGCGGAAGCCTGCGGATTTACAGTAGACAGAGGGGTGTGACAACGGGCCCCTCAAACCGATTGCATAGGGGACTTGATTCCCGAGCCAGAGTTTGAGTCCGCCTTCAAACGCTGGCGCAGAGCACTCAGCTCGCTGGCACGCTGGAGGGCCTGACGGGTCTCCTCGTCCAGCTCGCCCGTCCAGGCAGCGATGTGCTGCTGGAGCGCTTTGAGCTGCCGCTCCACCGCCTCGAGCTTGAGCCGCTGGCAGAGCCGGCCGAAGCCCTGCTCGAGCAGCGACTGCTCCCCCGGCAGCTGGGCGGCAGCACCCTCGAGCGCCCTCTGCAGCGGCTCGGCGAGCTCGGCCACGGCGTCCTCCGCGTCCTCCCCGGAGGTGACGCGCCCGAGCAGCACCCTCAGGCCCAGGTGGGAGAGCTCGTCTCCCGCGCGGTGGACGTCCTGCTGGACGAGCCCCGGTGCACGCAACAGCGCCGCGGCGTAGAGAAGTTCCAGCCGGCCCGGGAGGCGCGGCGGTGCCCCCTGGCCCGAGGACTTGGGCACGGGCCTCACGGCCTCCGGCGCCCGCCCGTGGAGGGTGGCCTCCAGCTGGCCCGCGGGCAGGCCGAAGTGGCGCGCCATGGCGGACAGGAACGCGGAGCGGTGCAGGCCCACCGGCAGCGCGCCCGCCACCGGACGGAGCCGCTCCAGTGCCTGCATCTTGTCCTCGAAGCTGGCGTCCCGCCCGGCGGGCAGGCAGGCGGAGAAGAGGTAGGCCGTGAGCGGAAGGGCGCTTCCGAGCAGGGACTCCACGCCCGCGGCACCTTCACGCCGCGCGAAGACGTCCGGGTCATCCCCCGTGGGCAGGAGCGCGACCCGTGTGGCCATGCCCGCGGC
>JAKEEX010000751.1 GCA_022616315.1 Myxococcaceae bacterium | reverse complement strand
GCGGTGGAGTCGGCCTGCGGATTCCAGCAGAGCGCGGTGGGTCCCTTCTACTGCCCGCCGGACCACCGCGTGTACCTGGACCTCGACTTCTTCGACCAGCTCCAACGCCGCTTCGGTGCGCCGGGGGACTTCGCGCAGGCCTACGTGGTGGCGCACGAGGTGGGACACCACGTGCAGAACCTGCTCGGCATCTCCGAGCGGGTCCACTCCGCGAGGCGCCGCATGAGTGATGCCCGGGCCAACGCGCTCTCCGTGCGACTGGAGCTGCAGGCGGACTGCTTCGCGGGCATCTGGGCGCACCACGCGCAGGAGCAGCGGCAGGTGCTCGAGGAGGGGGACGTGGAGGAGGGCCTGCGCGCGGCGTCCGCGATTGGGGACGACACGCTGCAGAAGCGCGCGCGTGGCTACATCGTCCCCGAGTCCTTCACCCACGGCTCCTCCGCGCAGCGCGTGGCGTGGTTCCGCCGCGGGCTCGAGCATGGCCGCGTGGAGGCGTGTGACACCTTCAGCGCAGGCGCCGGACAGCAGCGCTGAGTCAGCGCATCGGCAATTCGAGCTGACCACCGGACGCGACGTCCCCATGCGAATGCCGACGCTCGTGCTCCAGCAGCCACGCCTTTCGCTGCAGGCCGCCCGTGTATCCGCCGATTCCGCCGTCCGCGGCAATCACCCGGTGGCAGGGCACCACGATGGCGACAGGATTCTGACCATTCGCGGCCCCCACCGCGCGCAGCGCCGAGGGACGCCCCACTTCCAGGGCGAGCTCCGCGTAGCTCCACATCTTCCCGACTGGAATCCTTTGCAGCGCAGCCCACACGTCGCGCTGGAAGGGAGTCCCCACGGTCTCCACTGCGAGTCTGTCCAGCGCGGCCACGTCTCCGGCGAAGTAGGCCTCCAGCTCGGACCGCACGGATGCCGGTGTCTCTCCCGGCTCGACAGTCTCCTGCGGGTGGCTGCGCGCGAGCGCACCGCGGCAAGCATCGAAAGACGTGTCGTAGGACAGGACGCACAGCGTGTCCTCGCGGGTGGCGAGCACGAGAGACCCGACGGGCGATTCCATGCGCGAGAGAATCAAGGGCATCCCGGCTCCGCGTGTCCGTGACGTCATCCGTCCAAAGGTACCCGGAGCATCCGTGGTCCGAAAGCAAGGACGCTTGCGCGCCACCGCGCAGTCCACTACGCATCTCCCCTTTCCCTCTCCCTCTGGGAGAGGGAAAGGGTGAGGGGGCTGCTGTGCACCACCGAGCGCCGCCGTCACACGAGGAGGGTACACCTGTGAGGACTCTACCGCTGTTCCTGGCACTGGTGCTGCTGTCCGGCGGAGCTCTGGCCCAGGACGGAAGCACGCACGCGCACGCGCAGGCCCAGCCGGGCGCCGCAACACCGGGCGCAACGAAGCCGGCCGCAGCCGCGCGCACCGCCCAGGCCCGCTTCGTGGATGCGCAGGGCAAGGAGGTGGGCACGGCCACGCTGACGGAGGGACCGCGCGGCGTCGTCGTCCGTGCGGACTTCACGGCGCTCCCTGCGGGTGAGCGCGCCTTCCACGTGCACGAGAAGGGCCTGTGCGAGCCGCCCTTCATGAGCGCGGGCGCTCACTGGAACCCCATGCACAAGCAGCACGGCATCCAGAACCCGAAGGGAATGCACGCGGGCGACATGCCCAACCTGGTGGT
>JAKEEX010000750.1 GCA_022616315.1 Myxococcaceae bacterium | reverse complement strand
GAACCCGCCGTTGCCGGTGAACACCTTCGCGTTCTCCTCCGGCAGGTTGTAGTAGCCCATCATCACGTTGTGGCCGTGGACCACCACCTCGCCCTGCTTGGCGTCCCCGGTCACGCCGGTGTCGATCTCCACGCGCACGCCCGGGATGGCCCTGCCCACCGAGCCGATCTTCCGGTTGCTGGGGAAGTTGGCGGTGGCGATGGGGGAGGTCTCGGTGAGGCCGTAGCCCTCGTAGACGGTGATGCCGAGGTTGTCGATGAACTCGGCCACCTCGCGGACGATGGCGGCGGCACCGGAGAAGGCGTACTTGAGGCGCCCGCCGAAGCGCGCGCGCACCTTGGAGAACACCACCTTGTCGAAGAAGGCGTGCTGCAGCTCGAGCACCGCGCTCCGCTGGCCCCGCTCCGCCAGCGTGCGGCGCTGGGCGGCCACCGCCAGGCCGCGGTGGAAGAGCATGCGCTTCACCGGGCTCTCGGCGACCATGCGCTTCTGCAGCCCGTCGTAGATGCGGTTGAAGATGCGGGGCACCGAGAAGAGCAGCGTGGGCCGCACCTCAGCGAGGTTGTCGATGATCTTCTCCACCGCCTCGGCGATGCCCATGGAGGCGCCCATGGAGACGAGCGCGTGCAGCTCCACCACCTGGCCAAAGGAGTGCGCCCAGGGCAGGAACGCCAGCGAGCGGTCCTCCTGGTTCATGGGGAAGACCTCGTGCATCGCGGACACGTTGCGCGCGAGGTTCGCGTGGCTCAGCTGCACGCCCTTGGGGTTGCCCGTGGTTCCGGAGGTGTAGAGGAGTCCGGCCAGGTCACCCGGCTTGGGCTGCACGAGCGGGCTGGGCGTCTCCGCGCCGCGCCGGAGCAGGCAGGCGAAGGCGTCCGCCTCGGTCTCGGTGCCGCCGAAGCGGATGACGTGCTCGACCTTCGGCAGCTCGGCGCGCATGCCGTTGATGGTGCGGGCGATGGCGTCGGTGGCGCAGAGGACCACCTTGGCGCCGCAGTCGTTGAGGATG
>JAKEEX010000749.1 GCA_022616315.1 Myxococcaceae bacterium | reverse complement strand
GTTTTCGGGCACCACTCGAAGGCGGGATGTCAGCCCCCCCTGCTACAAGCCGTCTCCCAGTGAGGAACACGGATGCACTCGGATGAGGCCAACAGCATGAAGGAGCTACCTGCGTAACCTCCCAGCCGCACTCCTGAGTCCACGGTGACGTGACGCCGCCCCCTCTGTGCGGGCGGCGCGTGCGCACCGGCGTTCGTCTCCAACATCCCGGGACGTGCCCGACGTGCCGATGGCGCCCTCGCGCCCGGCCGCGCACGGCCCCCTTTCCCTCGAAGGAAGCGAAGACGCATGGCGCGTGAAGGGAAGCGTGTGTCCAGGAGTGGGGTGGAGCAGTCTCTCCGTGAGTTCGTGTCCGGGCTCGCCGGCACGGGCGTGGCTTCGAGGTGGTCCTCGAGTCTCGAGCGCCTGGCGGCGCGGGTGCTCTCCCGCGTCCCCGCGGGTGCGGACGTGGAGCCGCAGGACCTGGTGGGCGAGCTCGTCGTGCGGCTACTCGACGCTCGGCGGCGCAACGGCCCCGGGGAGCTCGAGGCGCTGCTGGCCGTGGGGAGCCTGCGCGGGGTGCTGATGCACCGGCTGGCACAGCTCGCGTCAGAGCGCGTCCCCGGACGCTCCCTGCGCCGCGAGCTCAAGGGCCACGTGCGCCGCGCGCTGAAGACGCTGCGCCCCGGGCTCGGTGCGAGGCGGCCGGAGGCGCTGCTCGTCCAGGGGCGCTACTCCGCCGCGCGGGTCCGCGCTGCCGTCGCGTGGGCCCTCGCCCAGGGCATGCCCCCCGTCGAGCGGGAGCTGGTGGCGCGTCTGGTGGAGGAGTACGCGCTCGGTGTCGCCCACGTGGGCCTCGAGGAGGCCGCGGCCCTGACCGCCGGCTGGGATGCCGAGGCGCCCGTGCTCGCCCGTGCGCTGTGTGCCCGCCTGGGCCGGCAGGGGGCGCGGCTGGTGGGGCGCCAGCTCGGTGGAGCTACCCTGCGCGAGCTGAGCGAGGAGAGCGGCCGGAAGATGACCGCGCTCCACACGCACCTGCATCGGCTCGGGGCAGAGGTCGTGACGTACGTGCGGGCGTCGGGTGCGGACCCGGGTGCCTCCCGCGCCGCGCTGCAGCTCCTCGCGGAGGCGGCGTGAGCGGGACGTCGCGCGGCGAAAGCGAAGGCCTCTGCCGCCGTCCTGTCCGGTGTGGAGGAGGGAACCCGTTGAGTCCTGATGCAGGCGGCGCCACGCGGTACGTCGTGGATCCACTGGGGGACGCCTCCGTACTCTTCGTGCTGCGCGCGGGTGAGCGGTCGCCGGACCTCGAGCTGCTCCTCGATGACTGCCG
>JAKEEX010000748.1 GCA_022616315.1 Myxococcaceae bacterium | reverse complement strand
GTGGGGTGTACGAACGCCCCATGCCCCGTTACAGGATCGTATTGCATCACCTCGCCGCCATCCCAGTCGTCCATCCGCCGCCACCCGGACGGGGACATGTACTCCGTGGTCGCATCTACGCAACCCTGCTCCATAAGCAGGCCGGCCCCGGGCTCGCCCGCCTGGAACAGCTCCCAGCAGTAGGCCATGGCGGCCACCTGGTGGGCCATGGGGGTGGTCAGCAGATCCGGGTTGAAGGGCAGCTCCTGCGCCTCGCCCTTCGCAGCCCGCGCGCGCGTAAGCGCCGCGGCGCGCGCCCGCAGGGCCTCTACGGTCGCCGCCGCGGGCACCGCCACTTGGACCTGCCCGAAGGCCACGTCCACCAGCTCCACCACTGCCGGCTCCGGCGGGTAGGAGTACGTGACGTGGCCATCGTGCACGCCCTCATGGCGCGCGCCCTGGATTGCAGCGGCTGCGGCCCGCAGGGGCCCCGCGTCGGGCAGCACCAGGAACAGGCGCCCTTCCTTCAGGGTCAGGAACTTCACCTGCGCTGAACGAGGTAGCCGCGCTCCGCCGGCGTGCCATACTTTCGCCAGCTCACCCAGCCCACGGGGGTGTGGAACCCCCATTCGCGCGTGACGGGCCCGGCCAATGCCAGGGTGAGGGTGCCTGGCGCCACCCATGTGATGCGATGCACGTCGCGGGCCCGGAGCCAGTTGAGCCAGCGGACGCGGTGGTTCTCCATCCCCCGCTTCCGGTGCCGCTCCTCCGCGTAGCCGCCGCGGAGCACGAGGGACAGGAAGGTCACGGGGTGGTCGTGGGGGTCCGGCTGCGGGTCCGGGCGGGCGATCCAATGGAGCATCACCGCGAACCAGGGGGATTTCACGAGGTGAAGGCGGACTAGATAGGCCTCGCCATCCAGCACCACCTTGCTCCACCTCCACCACGCCCACCGGCTCCCCGTGCGGTAGTGCCTCACGCCTTAACTTCCAGCAGCAGCTCCACGCGCTTCGGGCGCCCGGGGCGCTGACAGTTCACGGCCACCTTGCGCTCCATGCTCCAGACGACCTCCCAGCCGGGGCGGCCGGGGTTGGTGAATTCGGATACGAGCACCGCCGCGCCCTCGCGCGCACGGGCCTCACACCAGGCGTAGAAGTCCTCCTGGTCGAAGCCCATGGAGTAGCGGGCGGTCCCCAAGTAGGGAGGATCCGCGTATACAACGTGGCCGGGGCCCAGCCCCGTGATGGAGCGGTAGTCCCGGCACGCGAAGGAGCAGCGCCCCATGAACCGGCGCTTGCGCCCGAGTAATTTTGCGCCGGTGGTCGCATAGACGCGCCGATCATTGTTCCGAG
>JAKEEX010000112.1 GCA_022616315.1 Myxococcaceae bacterium | reverse complement strand
GTGCGGTGTCAGAAGGCCTCGCGGCACGCGGCGAGTCGGTCACCGTGTGGGCACCCGGGTGTTCGCCGGAGCTCCCCGGTGCGCATGGCCCGAGGGTGTGCCGGCTTCCTCAGGGCTTCTCGGTTCCCGGACTGCTCGTGCTCGGAGGCGTGCTCGAGCGCAGCCCGCGTCCCGCGCGCCTGCTCGTCCAATACGTCCCCCATGCCTTCGGACGTGGCGGCCTCAATGTGGTCTTTGCCGCGTGGCTCGCCGTCCAGCGCCGGGCCGAGCTGTGGGTGATGTTCCACGAGGTGTCCATGCCCTGGAGCTGGGGGCCCGGCGGCCTGCAGGCGGGCATCCAGCGCGTCATGGCGGCCATGCTCGCCCGGCGCGCCCGGCGCATCTTCGTCTCCACGCCGGCCTGGGCGCCCCGGCTGACGATGCGCCGAGGAGGCGTCGCGCTGGAGTGGCTCCCGGTCCCCTCCAACGTCATCGGTCCTGCAGGGGAGACGGCGCGCGAGGCGGCGCGCAGCCGCGTGCCGGGCGAGGCCGGGGCGCCCGTCGTGGGGCACTTCGGAACCTTTGGAGAGGGGATTGGGGGGCCCCTCCACCTTGTGCTGCGTCTGGTGGCCGAAGCACACCCCACTGTCCGCTTCATGCTCCTCGGCCGGGGGAGCCGCACCTTCCATGCGCGGCTCCTGCGGGACGTCCCCACCCTCACCGGGCGCATCATCGCGCTCGGGGGGCTGCCCCCTGAGGAGCTCGCCCCCCACCTGGCCGCGTGCGACCTGATGCTGCAGCCCTATCCGGACGGGGTGACGACCCGCCGCGGCACGGCAATGGCCGCCCTGGCGCTCGGACGTCCTCTCGTCACCAACGCGGGATCGCTGACCGAGCCCGTCTGGCGAAGCACGGAGGCGGTCCTCCTCGCCGCGCGGCCAGAGGCGGGGGAACTCGCCCGCGCAGTGCTGCGGCTCCTGTCCGACCCGGGCGATGAGTGGCGGAGACGTGCGGAGGCTGCTCGCCGGCTCTATGGGGAACGTTTCGAGCTTCGCCACACGCTCGACCGACTCCTCTCCGCCGCGAGGCGCACGCCATGAGGCCGTTGCGATTGAGCGTGTGCCTCGACCCGCGCGAGGAGGGCTGGCACAGCATGGACGTTGCGGGCGAGGTGCCGTCGGCGTAGACACCGGCCACTACCGGGCAGCCGGCGCCCACTTCGT
>JAKEEX010000747.1 GCA_022616315.1 Myxococcaceae bacterium | reverse complement strand
TTCCGGCCCGTGACGTGATGGGTGCTTCACGCAAGCCGGACGTTCGATTGAGGGTCCAAGCAAGCGCGTGCTAAGCGCCCTCGCATGTCCCGAGCACCCGTTCTCGTGGCCTTGCTGCTCCCGGCGCTCGCTGGCGCGGAGTCGCCCGCACCGAGGGCCGAGCGTGCGGAGACAGGCGACCCCCGTCACCTGGATGCACTCCACGCGCGTCGCGACGATGCTGCGCTCCTGAAGGAGCTCGAAGCCAGGCTCGCGGAGGCCCTGAAGCGCACCCCGGGGGACTACGAGGTGCTCTGGCGTGCGGCCCGAGCGCGCTCCTGGGCGGCGGAGAGCACCGTGGACGCTGGCCGCAAGAAGCAGCTCGCCAAGGAGGCCTGGGCGCTGGCGGAGAAGGCCATTGCGGCACTCCCGGACCGTCCGGAGGGTCACCTTTTCGCGGCGGTGAGCATCGGCGGCTACGCGCAGGCGGTCGGGATCCTCGCTGCGCTCTCAGAAGGGCTTGAGGCGAGGTTCAACGAGCGGCTCGACCGCGCCCTCGCGCTCGACCCCGACTTCAACCACGGCATCCCGGTCCTCACCAAGGGGCGTTACTTCTACGAGCTTCCCTGGCCCAGGCGGAACCTCCACCGCTCCGCCGAGCTCCTCCAGCAGGCCACGCAGCGTCACCCGGTCAACCTCCGTGCGTGGCTCTACCTCGCGGAGACACAGCTGGCGGAAGGTGACGTCCAGAAGGCCAGGGCATCGCTCGAACGGGTCCTCCAGGGCAGCACCGAGTACGATCCACCCGAGGCGCGTCGCGTGAAAGTCATGGCCCGGTCCGTTCAGGCTCAGGTGGCGGAACGCCTGAAGTGAGGGTGGCGCCCCATGGCCCCATCACAGCCAGGCGCACGGAACCTCGTCGAGCTGCTCGTCGCGCGCGCCGCGGATGCGGCTCGGACCGCCGCCCTCTACAAGGTGGAGGGCCGCTGGGTGGAGGTCTCCTGGGGCGCCGTGCTGGAGCAGGTCCGGCGGGTGTCCGCGGGCCTGGTGGCGCGCGGTGTGAAACCAGGCGAGCGGGTGGCCCTCTTCGCAGACACGAGCCTGCAGTGGGTCGTCTGCGATCTGGCCATCTCCGCCGCACGGGCCATCACGGTCCCCATCTACCCCTCGAGCACCGCGGACGAGGTGCGCTACATCCTCGGCCACTCGGGAGCCGTGCTGCTCTTCGTGGATGGGGACGCGTCGGACGGAAGGCAGGCAGGGCGCCTCTCGCGCGTCCGCGAGCGCCTCGAGGACTGCCCCGGACTGCGCGCCGTCGCCGTGTTCGACGCGGGAGCCGTGAAGACCGGAGGCCGTGAGACGCCGCTCGGCGCACTCGTGGAGGAGGGCGCCGCTCTGCATGAGGCGCACCCACAGGACTTCGCGCAACGCGTGGCGGCCGTGGGTGCGGACGACCCGTGTTGCATCATCTACACCTCGGGCACCACGGGAAACCCCAAGGGCGTCGTGCTCACCCACGGCAACTGGGCGTATGAGGCGGAGGCCGCGCGTGCGTCTGGCGTCATGGCACCCGGCGACCGCGTGATGCTCTCTCTCCCGCTCGCTCACGCCTTCGCCCAGGCGGCGAAAGCAGCATGGCTCTCGCTGGGCTTCGAGCTCGCCTTCGCCGAGTCCCAGCAGGCACTCGTCGCCGACCTGGGCGAGGTGCGGCCCACCATCCTTCCGTCGGTGCCACGCCTCTTCGAGAAGCTCTACGGCGGCGTGCTGACCCGCACGACCTCCGCGCCCGGCGTGCAAGGCGCGATGGGGCGCTGGGCGTTCCGGCAATTCGACGGGTATGTCGAGGCCCGCGTGAGGGAGCGCACCGAGGCGCCCCTGGGCTTCGGGCTCGCGCGGAGGCTCGTCTTCGACCGGCGCGTCCGTCCTGCGGTGGATGCGAAGCTCGGTGGAAGGATGCGGCTGCTCGTCTCCGGCGCCGCGCCGCTCTCCAGGAAGGTTGCGTACTTCTTCGAGCTGATCGGCCTTCCGGTGCTGGAGGGCTACGGACTCACCGAGACGTCTGGGGGCGCCACCATCAATCCACCCGGACGCGCGAAGTTCGGCACGGTGGGGCGGCCGCTCCCGGGCACCGAGCTGCGCCTGGCTCCGGACGGGGAGATCCTCCTGCGCGGCCCCGGTGTCATGCGGGGCTACCACGACGACCCCGCGGCCACCCTGGAGGCCCTCGAGCCGGATGGATGGCTCCACACCGGCGACATCGGCGAGCTGGACGCGGACGGCTACCTGCGCATCACGGACCGGAAGAAGGACATCATCGTCACTGCGGGCGGCAAGAACGTGGCGCCGCAGAACATCGAGGCCGAGCTCAAGGCCTTTCCCCTCGTCAGCCACGCCATGGTGTACGGGGACCGGAGGCCGTACCTGGTGGCGCTCATCTGCGTGGCAGAGGACGCGGGACGGAGGCTCGTCGCCGGGCGGGGCGCCGCCGTGGGGAACTACGCGGAGCTCTCACGTCGGCCGGAGGTGCGCGAGGCGGTCCAGGCCGTCGTGGAGCGCGTCAACGCGGAGCTTCCGCCCTACGCCACGCTCAAGCACTTCGCCCTCATGGATCACGATTTCACGCAGGAGTCCGGCGAGCTCACGCCCACGCTCAAGGTGAAGCGCAAGGTCTGCACCCGGAGGTACGCGGAGCTCCTCGACGGGCTCTACGGCGGCGAGGGCACGCTCGACTGAGCGTCAGACGTCCTTGCGCTGGGCGGCCGGCGTCTGGCTGGACTCGAGCTGGTTGGTGCTCGGGAGGGACCCCGTGCCACGCTTCTCACCCTCGGCTGGACCCTCGCTCTCCCCGCCGAACCCCTTCTTGAAGTTCCGGATGGCGGAACCGAGCGAGGAGCCGAGGGCCGGCAGCTTGGTCGCCCCGAAGAGCAGGAGCAGCACGGCGAAGATGAGGAGCAGCTCAGGGGCTCTCAGGCCGAACATGGATGCCTCCAAAAGTGACGGCGCACCATAGCGGCGGTGTGCCGGGGGTGCCAGTCAGCCTTGAGGGAACCTGCCCTCTGCCTGGCCGGGGACCGTGGGAGGGAGCGCGAGCCGGAGCAGGAAGCCCCGCCCACCCGCGTCCGGAACGTCCAGGGTCTCGAGTTCGCCACCCCACAGCCCAGCCATCCGCCGTGCCACGTCCATGCGCACGGCGTCCTCCAGCTTGTGCTCCTCCAGCATGCGCTGATCGCGCGAGAAGGGTGCCGGAGAGACCGCGTCTCCGGGGGTCAGGAGGCAGCGAAGCTCCACCGCCGTCGGGCCTGGCACGACGTCCACGGTGAGGCGTGTCCCCGCCTCCGCACGCGAGGTGAGGTGCTCCAGGGGGGCGAGGAGCACGCGGACCAGCCGGTCCTTCTCTGCCCAGACATCCGGCAGCTGCTCCGGGACGTGGACCTCTCGCGTGACCTGGGCGGGCTCGGCCCTGTCGTCCAGGCGCTCGAGCGCTTTCTCCAGCGCAGGTCCGAGCGGAACCGCATGGGGCTCCAC
>JAKEEX010000111.1 GCA_022616315.1 Myxococcaceae bacterium | reverse complement strand
GACGTCTTCGGCAAGCGGCGGCGCTTCCGGGCGTGGATTTTCACCGCCGTGCGCAGCCGCTACCGCTTCGTCTGGCCCGTCTTCGAGGAGACGACGAAGAGCGCCATCGAGGCGTGCGAGGCCGCGTGGGAGTTCTTCGGTGGCGTCTTCCGGGTACTGGTGCCCGACAACACCAAGGCCATCATCGTCACGGCGGACGCGCTGGGCGCGCGGGTGACGCCCGCCTTTCTCGAGTACGCGCAGGCACGCGGCTTCCACGTGGACGCGGCGCGCGCCCGAAGTCCGCAGGACAAGGGACGCGTGGAGCGCAGCGTCCCCACGGTGCGCGACGACTGCTTCGGGGGCGAGCGCCTGCGCAGTCTCGAGGACGCGCGAGAGCGCGGCCGCCGCTGGTGCCTCGAGGAGTACGGCATGCGCCGGCACACACGCACTCAGCGACTGCCGCGAGAGGCGTTCGAGGCCGAGGAGAAGGGCGCGCTCCTGCCCGCGCCGGAAAGTGCCTACGACGTTCCCCTCCACGCCGAGCCGAAAGTGGCGCGTGACCAGCACGCCCAGGTGGCCCGCGCCCTCTACTCGCTGCCCTCTCACCTCGTCGGCCGCACCCTCAAGGCGCGCGCCGACGCGAAGCCGGTGCGCTTCTACCTGGGCACGCAACTGGTGAAGACGCACCCGCGCCAGCCGCCGGGCGGACGTTCCACGGACGCAAACGACTTCCCGCCAGAGAAGAGCGCCACCGCGCGCCGCGACGTGGCCTTCTTCGTGCGCCAGGCGGCCGGCCACGGTGAGTCCATCGGGCGCTATGCGCAGGCGCTGCTGGAGGGCCCCCTGCCCTGGACGCGGATGCGCCAGGTGCACGCGCTGCTCGCGCTGGTGCGCCGCTACGGGGCGCAGCGCATCGAGGAAGGGTGCGCACGGGCCCTCTCCACCGAGATGCTCGACGTGCGCCGCCTGGAGCGGATGGTGAAGCTCGCCCTGCCGCCCGCGCCACCCCCAAGCAACGTCATCCCGCTCGCGCGCTTCCTGAGGCCCACGAGCCAGTACGCCCTCTCCCGCTCGCATCCCGCGAGCGCGAGCCACGAAGGAGACGAGTGAAATGAATGCCGACGT
>JAKEEX010000110.1 GCA_022616315.1 Myxococcaceae bacterium | reverse complement strand
TGCAGGAGGCGGCGATGGCGCCGAGGAACTCGAAGAACTGCGTGGCGCGCAGGATCGAGTAGGGGATCCCCGAGTTCCGGATGAGCTTCTCCTGGGCCACCATGCGTGTCCGGTTAGCGGAGGCATGAAAATCCCAAGAAAATCGATCGCTTGAGGGTCGGGGTCGACAGGAGTCAGCATTTCGTGGCTTCTGGCCGGCATGGCGACTGGAGCGAAGAAGGGGCCCGGGGCAGCGGGGCAGAAGGCGGACACGCTGGCGGCGTTCCGGGAGTTGGTGGCCCCCGAGGACATCATCGAGGCGGCGTGCCGGCTGGGGGCCATCCAGCGCCAGCGCAAGGTGGACATGCCGGCGCTGGTGGAGGCCACCATCGCCGCGGTGCTTCCCACACCAGGCGTGCAGACGACGGCCTTCGCCAACTACATCGCCCTCACCGGACAGCAGCTTGCGCCCTCGGCCTTCTACGACCGCTTCTCCCTGGGCTTTGCCGAACTGATGCGGGA
Source organism: Myxococcaceae bacterium (assembly GCA_022616315.1). Taxonomy (GTDB): domain Bacteria; phylum Myxococcota; class Myxococcia; order Myxococcales; family Myxococcaceae; genus JAKEEX01. The sequence continues at coordinate 829 of JAKEEX010000110.1, read as the reverse complement.
GGTGGCGCTGCGCGCGGTGGCGGGCGTTGCCCGTGCCGCGCCCGAGGAGCGGCGGCTGGAGGACTTCGGGGTGCTGCTGGAGAAGTTCTCCGACATCCAGGTGGCCGACTCCACCTGCCATTTGTTGAGGAAGCTGGCGCAACACTGGGCTCCCTCCACCAGCAAGGTGCGACCCGCCGGCATCAAATGGCATGCCGTCGTCTCCTTGAAGGACGGACTGCCGGTGGCCGAGGCCCTCACTCCCCAGCGCACTCACGACAATGTGGCGCTACCGGAGGGGGCACTCGCGCCGGGGACTCTCACCCTCTTCGACTTGGGCTACCTGGATGTCTTGCGCTTCATTGACGCCATTGAGTCGGGAGCCCACTTCCTCACCCGCCTGAAGACGAGCCACAACCCGGTCATCCTGCGCGTGCACGTCGGCAAGGGCGAGCGGGTGAAGGCGCGGGGCATGCGTCTGGAGGACGCACTCGAGCAGGGCGTCCTCCAGGACGACGCGGGCGCCGTGGACGTGGACGTGCAGCTCGAGAAGGCGGGCCGCACCGCCACCGCGCGCGTGACGGCCGTCCTCGCCCCCGACGGACAGTTCCACTGGTACCTCACCACCGTGGGGCGGGACGTACTGACGGTGGATGAGGTGGCACAAACCTACCGTCTGCGCTGGTACGTGGAGCTCTTTTTCAAACAGCTGAAGTCCGGCGCAGGCCTCAAGGCCATCCTCGCCAGCCGCCCGGGCGCAGTCATGGCGCTGCTGTACGCGAAGGTGACAGCACTCGCCCTCGCGCGCCTGCTCGAGCTCTCCATCGAGGAGCGGCACGGACCTCACGCC
>JAKEEX010000746.1 GCA_022616315.1 Myxococcaceae bacterium | reverse complement strand
TGTCGCGCAGCAAGGCGCGACAGAGTGGGCACGGACGATGCCACGCTGCTGGATGCGGCTGCAAGCTTGCGCTCCGCACGGAGAAGTCGTGCCTAGCGCGAGATCGTGCATCGCGGAGTTGCGACGGAGGCACGGCGATTCAAATGAGAAAAAGCCGCACAGCAAGCACTCATGCATGCGCAAGTGTGGCTTGCTCGAATTGCACGACTCGCTAAGGACACCCCTGTGACTCGCGAGAGGCCTGTAATTGCCAGGGACAGAAGACACTCGCGCAGAACCTCGGTATGGTGGTGCGTGTTGTGAGGCAGTGACGACCCCGGGGGGAGTGGTCAATGCAGAACGCGCGCTTCGTCGTCGGCACAGACCTGGTGCGTGTCTCGGATGTCTCCACGTCCATCGGATTCTTCGGACGTCGCTACCTCGAGCGGCTCTTCACGCCCCGCGAGCTGGCGGACTGCCAGGGGCAGACCGGGTGTGCACCCGAGAGGCTCGCCGCGCGCTTCGCCGCGAAGGAGGCGACGCTCAAGGCGCTGCAACCCCGTGATGAGGCGCTGTCGTGGCGTGCCATCGAGGTGGTGCGCGCGCCGTGGGGTGCTCCGAAGCTCGCGCTGCACGGCCCTGCCCTGACGCTGGCGCGACGGCGGGGACTGACTGCATTCAGCGTCAGTCTCACGCACGAGGCCGGGTACGCCTCCGCCGTCGTCATTGCCGAGCGCAAGAAGCGCCGCAGGCGCGCGCGCCCCACTTCCACACCGTCGACACGGAGTCCGAGGCAACCATGAACGAATCGATTCGCAGCATTCTCAAGGAGCACGGCCGGCTGGCCATCGAGGTGGAGACGCTCGCAGAGGCGGCGGACCTCTACCAGGCGGGGATGACGTCCCACGCGAGCGTCAACGTGATGCTGGCGCTCGAGTCGCAGTTCGACGTCGAGTTCCCGGACCGGATGCTGCGGCGGGGCGTGTTCGGCAGCATCGCCTCCATCCGCGAGGCGGTCGAAGAGCTCACGGCGGGGCGGTGAGGCCATGACGATCGAGATTGCCGCCAAGCCTCAGGACGCCCACACCCCCTCGGATCTCCTCGCACGCGTGGCACGCATCGCGACCCAGGTCGCCCGCGTCCACGCGGAGGACGTGGACAGGAAGGCACGTTTTCCCACCGAGGCCATCGAGGCCCTCAAGTCCGAGGGCATGCTCGGGGCCCTAGTGCCCTCCTCGCTCGGTGGGCCCGGTGTGCCGTTCGCGCAGGTGGCCGCCATGTGCGAGGTGCTCGGCCAGGCCTGCTCCGCCACGGCCATGGTCTTCGCCATGCACCAGATTCAGGTGGCCTGCCTGGTGCGGCACGGGATGGAGTCGCCGGCGCTCCGCGACTACATGCGGGAGCTGGTGGAGCGTCAGTGGCTCATCGCCTCGGTGACGTCCGAGGTGGGCGTGGGCGGCGAGATGCGCACGAGCGTCACCAGCGTGGTGCGCGAGGGTGAGCGCTTCACGCTGGAGAAGGACGCCACCACCATCTCCTACGGCGCCCAGGCGGACGACCTGCTCGTGACCGCGCGGTCCGCGCCGGACGCGGCGGCGAGCGACCAGGTGCTGGTGCTCCTCAGGAAGGGGGACTTCACGCTGGAGCGCAAGGGAGAGTGGGACACCCTGGGGATGCGCGGCACGTGCAGCCCGCCGTTCAAGGTCACCTCCCGCGGTGACGCCCGTCAGATCCTGCCGGTGCCCTTCGCGGAGATTGCCAGCCACACCATGGTGCCCGTCTCGCACGTGGTGTGGGCGAGCCTCTGGCTGGGGATTGCCGCAGGGGCCGTGTCACGTGCACGCGCCTTCGTGCGCCAGCAGGCCCGCAGCCGCCCCGGCTCCGTGCCACCAACGGCGGTGCGGCTGGCGGAGCTGTCGAGCCTGCTCCAGTCCATGCGCTCCAGCGTGCACGACGTGGCCGTCGAGGCCGACCGGCTGATGGGTTCCGGGGACGCGGACGCGCTGTCGTCCATCTCCTTCGCGCTCCGGATGAACAACCTGAAGGTGTCCGCCTCGCAGCAGGTGGTGGACATCGTCCACCGCGCGCTCCTCATCTGCGGCATCCAGGGCTACAAGAACGACTCACCGTTCTCGCTCGGTCGGCCGCTGCGCGATGCGCACTCCGCGGCGCTGATGGTGGGCAACGACCGCATCCTCGCCACCAACGCCTCCATGCTCCTGGTCCTCAAGGACGACTGAGCGGCGCGTGCCGCTGAGTCCGCCCGGGTCCGTTCCTCTCTCGCCTCAACGCAGGGAAGCAGCCATGTCCGAGTACTCCGCGAAGTCGTTGCACGATGGGCTCGTTGCACACGGGCTCATCCTCCCCACCACCGTGCAGGGCGTGTTCGGCCGCAGCGCGGTGTTCGAGGACGTCCTCCAGCGCGTGGCGGACCTCATCACCCGCATGGCGAAGGACGATGGCGCGGAGGTGATGCTCTTCCCGCCCGTGCTCGAGCGAAAGACGCTGGAGAGGAGCGGCTACCTCGAGTCCTTCCCGCACCTGGCCGGCTCGGTCTTCAGCTTCACGGGGGACGACGCGCAGCACAAGGAGCTGTGCTCGCGCGTGCACCACGGCGAGCCGTGGGCGGACCTGCAGTCCATGACGGACGTGGTGCTCATTCCCGCCGCCTGCTACCCGCTGTACCCGCACCTCGCGGGGCGCCTGCCGAAGGGTGGCCGCACGGTGGACATGCAGCACTGGGTCTTCCGTCACGAGCCGTCCCCGGAGCCCACGCGCATGCAGTCCTTCCGGGTGCGCGAGTTCGTCCGCGCGGGCTCGCCCGAGGAGGTGGTGGCGTGGCGCGACCTCTGGCTGGAGCGCGGCCTCGGCATGCTGCGGAAGCTGGGACTGCCCGCGGAGGCGGACACCGCGTCCGACCCGTTCTTCGGGCGCGGGGGGCGGATGCTGGCCGCCGGTCAGCGCGAGGCCAAGCTCAAGTTCGAGGTGCTGGTGCCGGTCATCTCCAGGGAGAACCCCACGGCCCTCTGCTCCTTCAACTACCACCAGGACCACTTCGGTCAGCCCTTCGGCATCCAGACCGAGGACGGCAAGGTGGCGCACACGGCGTGCCTTGGGTTCGGCATGGAGCGCGTGGTGATGGCGCTCTTCCGCACGCACGGCTACGTGCCCGTCGAGTGGCCCCGGGCGGTGCGCGAGGTGCTCTGGCCGTGAGCCGCCTCTCCGTCCTCGGAATCGACGCCGCAGCGTATCGCCGCCACTGGCTGCACGCGGAGGACCGCACGTGGGCGGAGACCAACTGCTACGCGGACGTGTGGATCGAAGT
>JAKEEX010000745.1 GCA_022616315.1 Myxococcaceae bacterium | reverse complement strand
GGAAGTGCTCGGCGAGCGTGGCGATGTCTCCCCGGCGGCTGCGCAGCGGCGGGAGGTGCAAGGGGATGACGCAGAGGCGGTAGTAGAGGTCCTCGCGGAACCGCCCCTCGCGCACCTGGGCGAGCAGATCCCGGTTCGTGGCGCACACCACGCGGGCATCCACCGTCATCGGGCGGCTCGCGCCCACGCGCTTGACCTCGCCCGACTCCAGTGCGCGCAGGAGCTTGGCCTGCAGCTCCAGCGGCAGCTCACCGATCTCGTCGAGGAACAGCGTGCCGCCATCCGCCTCCTCGAAGGCGCCCTTGCGCGTGTTCATCGCGCCCGTGAAGGAGCCCTTCTCGTGGCCGAACAGCTCGCTCTCGATGAGCTCCTTCGAGATGGCCGCGCAGTTGACCGGGATGAGGGCACGGTCAGCGCGCGGACTGGCCGCGTGGACGGCACGCGCGACCAACTCCTTGCCCGTCCCGGACTCACCCAGGATCGTCACCGTCGCGCTCGAGGGGGCCACGCGCAGGATGAGCTCCGCCAGCTGTCGCACCGCCGCGTCGTTCCCGAGGATGCCGTGGAAGGCCGTCGGCTCCTTGCGCCCAGCGGCGGCGGCGGGCTCGAGCACCAGCTCCGTCTCGCCCATCCGGAGCACCGAGTGCAGCGGTACCTCCGCCTCGAAGAGGCGCGCGCCGCCGAACCAGGTGCCGTTGGTGGAGCCCGGATCCACCACGTGGAATCCGCTCTCCTTTCGCGTCACCTTCACGTGGCGGCTCGAGACGAAGCGGTCCTCCACGACGAGGTCGTTGCTCGCGTCCTTGCCCGCGGTGAATCCGTCACCCGCGAGCCGATGCACCGCCTCCTGGTGTCCGCGGCGCACGCGGACCTGCATGGGCTGCCAGCGCGGTGCTGCGGTCGCCGGGGCCTGAACCTCCGTGTGGGAGCCGCCGACTTCCGTGGACGCATCCGTGTCCTCGGGAATCCGCTCGCGGAAGAGTGCGCGCCACTGACCCAGCGCGATGTCCGCGCCATCCGCGAGCGCGCCGTGCTCGACGACCTCGCCCGCCACGCGCGTGCCCTTCCCGGAGAGGTCCTCCACCCTGTAGCCCGCTCCGTCATAGACGAGCGCTACCTGCTGGCGGGACACCTCGGGATCCGGGATGACGACGTCGCTTCGCTCGCCTCTGCCGAGCACCACTCGCTCTTCGCCGAGGGCGAAACGGAGGACTTCCTCACCGCGGCGATAGAACACCAGCTCTGCCATGCGCTCCCCCTCGCGACCTAATCTCGTGTCACTTGACTAACACATCTCCCGGAGCTTTCGGGAGGTGGGTCGGTGGCGTGTCGCGGCGGCGGGACGTGTCAGCGCGCGGGGAGGAAGGCGGGGCGCCGAAACGAGCCGGCGACACGTGCAGCGCGGAACGTGGGGTCCTTCTTGTCCGGTGGCAGGAGGGAGATTCCGCTGCCCATCAGGCCCGCGGAGCGCGTGAACTCGGGTGACGCCTTCAGGCGGACCGTCAGGTTGAGCTGGCTGTTCTCGAGCTGGCGCGCCAGCGTGATGGTGCCCTCGCCACCCAGCTGCAGGTCCGCGCCATTGCCTTCCAGCGCCTCCACGGTCCCGGTGCCCTTCTCGATCTTGAGCCGCGCGTCGATGTCGCCGAGCGCTGCCTTCGGGAGCTCTAGCGGGAAATCTCCGCGGAGCGTTCCACCGTTGACCTGGAGCCCGCTGATGTCCAGCGAGAGCAGGCCATTCGCGGCGCCGAGGTCTGGCGCGCTGGTCTTGCTGCCCGGCGGCGTCGTGACGGGGATGTCCAACGTGAGGCGCCCACTCAAGCGCCCGTCCATGTCGATGCCGGTGAAGCCCTGCAGGCCCTTCGGGTCGAGCTCGTCGAGCGTGACGCGGACGGAGTGATTCCCCACGAGCCCCACGTTCGCGCGCACGGTGCCGCCGAGCGTGTCCGCGCTGAGCGCCACGCCGAGGGGGAAGAGGGAGGGGCGCGCACTGACGGAGTTCAGCAGGAGCGCCTGGGTGACGTCCGGCACGTCGCCGGCCGCGGGCTTGCGCATCAGCTTCACCTTGCGCGCCGTGATGCCGAAGAACCCCGGCCCCATCGAGCCGATGTCCACCACGAAGCCTGCGTCCTCCGCGGCGCTCTTCACCTGCCGCTCCACCACGTCGAAGAGGAACGTCAGGAAGAGGAAGAGGATGAAGGAGAAGAGCGCGAAGGCGGCGTAGCCGGCAGGGCGCTTGTAGCGGACGAGCTTGTCGAGGATCGCGGATGCCATGTCGGGATGCCTCACTGCTTGAGGCGGTAGGTGGCCACGTTGACCCAGGCGGTCAGGTTCTCGCTCGCGGGGCGCGGCTGGACGCGGAGGTACTTCACCTTCACCACACCCGAGCCGCTCTCGACGCTGCCGAGGAAGTCCACCAGGTTGCGCACGGTGATGTCCGTCATCGTGAGCTCCACCGAGCTCTCCACGATGCGGCCGTCCCCGAGGGTCGTGTCGCCCTTGGGGCTCATGGTGGGAATGACGAGCCCCGCCTGGGTGGCCTTCTGCTCCAGGTAGGACATGAGGCGGACGTTGCTCTGGGTGAGCTGCTGCTCGGCGGCGCGGCGCTGTGCCTCGGCCTCGCCGTAGGAGGTGGCGAGCTCCTGCACCTTCTCGAGCTGCTCGAGCTTCGTCTGGATGCGCTGCTCCTTCGTGGCCGCCGCGCTGCCGAAGGAGAAGAGGACGAGGAAGAGGGTGAACGCGCTCACGGCCGCGCCCATCAGCATCAGCAGGCGCTGCTCACGCGCGCTGAGAGCCGCCCAGCGGGCCTGCAGGTTCGAGAGGAGGGTCTTGAGGGATTCCATGGTTTCTCAGCCCTGGGGGGCGCCCTCCTCGGCCGGGCACTCCACGTCGATGTCGAGGCGGAAGGAGGTCTTCTGACCGCTCGTCTCCACCTTGCCGGTCTGCACGTCCTTGAAGCAGCGGTAGCCCTTCAGCGCGGTGCTCAGGTCGTCCACCTGGGTGCGGGTCTCCGTCACACCCCGCAGCTGGATGCGCTCGGAGTCCACCGTGATGTCCTCGAAGGTGACCGGCATGTCGCGGGGGATGCGCTCCACCAGCTCCGCCATGAGGTTGACCGCGGACTTCTTTGGCAGCGCGGAGGTGGGGCTCTCCTGGCCCGTCATCAGATTGAGGGCGCGCGCGTAGTCCTTCTCGCAGGTGCCGAGCACGCGCTTGGTGATCTCACAGAGGGCCGAGTCCACCTGCGCCTCGCGCCGGCTGAGCACCGCGTTCCGCACGATGCCGGAGGCGATGAGCAGGAGGAGCAGCGTCGCAGCGAAGGAGGCGAGGAGGCCCGCCTTGCCCTTGAGGTAGTCGAGCTCGCCCTTGAAGGCGAAGTCTCCGCGCCGCAGGTTGAAGCGTGGCGCGCGTGGGCCCGTTGCCTTCGCACGGAGCGCCAGGGCCCAGGCCTGTGCGGCCACGGCGGCACCGGGACCTTCCGCCACCTCCAGCGGAACGGGGAGCCGCTCGACGGGGACACCGAAGTCCCGGGACAGCTGCTCGTCGATACCCGGGAGGAGGCTCGTCCCACCACAGAGATAGAGGCGTGCAAGCGATTTGCGCGTGCGCGCCGCGTGCGCCTTCAGCGTGGGCCGCAGCTCGCGGAGGATGGGCTGGAGCCCGCGGGTCAACGCGCCCGCAGTGCGCTCCGCGTCGGGCCCCGTCGCCGCCGAGCCCAGTGCCCCGTGCTGCTCCTTCCAGGCCTGGGCCTCGTCGAGGGAGAGCTTGAAGTCCTGCGCGAGCACGCGCGTGAGGTCCTTGCCGCCTCCCGCGAAGGTGCGCGCCGCCTCGATGCCTTTTCCGGGCACGCCCACCGCGACGCTCGTGCGCTCATGTCCGATGTCGACGATGGCCACCACCTCGTCGGGCGGCACCGCGGCGAGCGGGGAGGGGGAGAGCGCGAGGATGTTCTGGTACGCGACCGCCGGGTGGGTGACGACGCGTGGGTCGAGGTTCTGCTCGCGCAGCACGTCCAGGAGGGCGGAGAGCTCCTCGCGACGCACCACGCCCACGAGCAGCTCGGCGCCCTTGTCCTTCGTGGTGGCGATCTGCTGGTAGTCGAAGACCGCCTCCTCCAGGTCGAAGGGCAGCTGGGCCTCCACCTCGAAGGGGATGGTGGCCTCGACGCGCTTCGGGTCGGAGAAGGGCAGGGAGAGGACGTGGGTGGCGAGCGCCGGCCCTGGCAGCGCGATGACCACCTGGTCGATGTTCCCCGGAGGCAGCCGCGTGAGCAGCTCGCGGAGTGATGCCTTGAGCGACTCCGTGCGGTCCGCCGCCTCCGCGCGCGGCACCTGGACGAGCACGTGGCTTCCGGCAACCTTGCGGCCTGTTTCGAGCAGCAGCCCCTTCACGGCGTAGCTGCCCAGGTCCAATCCGAGAATGCGCGACACGGCTATTCCTCTCTCCAGTACACGAGCCGTCCGAGCGGGCCGTCCGCCTGTCCGATGCGCACGACGGTGGTGATGGTCTTCTGGACGTCGCCGGCCTCGCCCACCGACTTGATGGAGAAGGTCTCGCTCTTGTCGGTCAGGCCGCGCTGCACGGAGCCGCCCAGGATGCTCTGGTTCACCGCGAGCCCCGCGCTCTGGACGAGGTTGGCGAAGTCGCGGACCGACATGCCGATGAAGCTGAACATGCGAGCGGCCTGGATCTGCTTGATGAGCTCCTGGACGAACACAGGGTTCTGCAGGCGCGGGTCATTTCGCCCGTTCTGGGCCGTGGGATCCAGGATGGCCAGGACGGATGCGTAGATGATGAGCGGGTCATCCGAGTTGATGTTCAGGCCGCGGTTGTGGTCAGGGTAGACGGTGAGGCGGTCCTTGAAGGCCGCCATGAAGCGGTCGTTGACGCCGTGCACGCGGTAAAGCTCGTCCAGGCTGTCGAACCGAGCGTTCTTCGCATGGTAGCGCGGCTCGAAGCGCTGGTACTCGCCGTTCTCGTCCGAGAAGCCGGGGACGACGGGACTCATGGTGACCGCCGCGCCGGTGTTCAGGGCGGACCCGGTCTCGTCCTCGTCGATCCAGTCCCGAAGAGCGAGGAGCACTTCCGTGGGGCTCGCCTTCACCCGATTGGCGTCCTCGTGCTGGAACAGGAACTCGAAGCGCTTGTCCCCGAAGAGGTCCAACAGGCTCTGCACTGCTGCCCGCACGTTCTGGGAGTCCGAGTCGAGACGTTGGACATTGAGCTTCTGCTCCTCGTCCGAGAGTGTCGCGAGGAAGCAACCCTCGAAGTTTCCGAAGGAGCGCATCTGCACCGGCTCAGATCCTCCCTCTCCGTCGGTGGTGTCCTCGTCCTCGTCGAACGCGAAGCCTGGACCCGGAGCCTCGGTTCCGCCTGCCTCTTCCGGGACGAGCCCCTTGAGCATGTGGCAGTCCACGCGGGCCATCTTCCAGAGCTGGAGGTTGAGGCCTGGTGCAGCTCCGCCGGCGCCGCCGAGACCCGGGATGAGGTTCGCGAGTCCGGGCGGGAGTTGGATGGCCTGGGCCTGCTTCTGGAACGAGAGGAGCAGACGCGAGAGGCCCACGCCGCTGCGCGCCATATAGTAGGCGCGCACCTCGTCGCGGTTGTTGGCGGCCATCTCCAGGTCTACACGGCTGTTGTACGCGAACTCGGTGGCCACGACCGTCAGCAGCGTGATGGCGACCACCACGATGATGAGGGCCACTCCGCGCTCGCCGCGCGACCTTCGCGCTCTTCGCTTTTGGTTCGGGCCGGCCATCATTACCTCTGGAGGACGGTGTTAAGCATGACGCGCGCTTGGGTGCTGTAGCGCTGCTCCTTGCCGTTCTCATCCAGCGCGATGAAGGTGATGCGGACACGCGTGGGGAGGTCGTCCTTCCGCTCGGTGCGGCGCGTGTCCCACTCGTCCTTCCACTCCTTGCGCTCGCTGTCCCAGTAGGCGAACTCCACCTTCTTGATGCCCTCGAAGAGGACGTCCTCCGTGCCACCGCGGTCCATGTCCCCCTCCAGGAGCGGATTGGCGCGCCGAACGAGGTCCTGACGGTTGCGCTCGTCCGGAGAGCTCTTCACCGAGTACTCGATGACGACCTGGTCCGTCTCCTTGGAGTCCGTGTAGAGCCGCTGGTTCGACATCGAGCTGAAGGTGAGCCGGTCCTGCTCACCGATAAAGTTGGTGGGCCGGTCGTTTTGATCCCGGAAGCGCTTGGGGTCGTACCGGTCGCTCACGAACGCGGCGCCGATCTCGCGCGCCATGCGGTTCATGGCCGTGCGCAGCTGACGGTAGTGCTCCGCGTCGCCCTCGATGGTCTCCTTGGCCTGGAAGCCACTCTGGAACGCCATGGCCACCACCGTGCCCATGAGTGCGGTGATGGCGACGGCCACCATGACTTCCATCAGCGTGAAACCTCGTGCGCGTCGCATGTGCGTCCTCTGGCTCATTGCGATGGCAGCTGGCCCGGTAGCTGCGTCCGTGGCGAGAACGGGTTGGTGGCAGGCTGACCTGGGGCACCCGGTTGACCCGGGGCGGTTGGCTGGCCTGGTTGCCCGGGCTGCCCCGCAGTCAGGGTCCCACGCGCGTTCTTGTCCGAGCCGCGGCCAGTGCTTACGACGTGGGTCACGATATCCATGGTCTCCGTCGTGGTGCCGTCCTTCCAGGACACCGTGAGGTGAACCTCGCGCACGCTCTTCGAGATCTGATCGAGCATTTGCGTGAACTGGGTCTGCATCAGGCCAGCCGCGATCCCACCCCCGGCCGCCTGGCCCGCTGCGGCCTGCGCCCCACCTGCGAGCTGGGCACCGGAGCCACCCAGGGCCCCGGCGAACGCCGCGAGCGGATCACCCGCACCCGCTTCATCACCGATCGGGAGGTTGAAGAGCGCGCCCATGAACTTCTCCGGGCTCACGCCGCTCGTCTTTGGCGCGATGATGCGTGCGCGCCACTTGAAGGAACCCCAGCCCTCGTCCGAGAAGTCTCCGGACATCTCCTGGTCGTCCAGCTGGAAGCCCTCGTCGAAGAGCTCCTGCTCGATGTCCGTCATCTTCGAGCGCGCCAGCAGCGACGCCACCGTCAGGCGCTTGGTGTAACCGTGCATCGAGATGGCGCCCGAGTTGAGGTTGAAGATGGCCAGCAGCGCCATCCCCAGGATGGCCAGCGCGATCATGACCTCGAGCAGCGTGAAGCCGCGGGCTTCGCTCCGCCTCATGACCGGGGCACCTCGAGCGCCTCAGCCACGACCTGCACCTTCCCCGTGAGGGGCGCTACCTTCAGCGTCCAGGTGTTGTCGCCCTGGCTGAGCTGCACCTGCGCCTTCTCGGTGAACCCTTGCGGGAAGAAATACAGGTAGGCCACTCCAGTCTCCGCGTACGAGCGCTGCTGCCGCGTCCACACGCCCACCCGGACCTGGGCAGGCAGCTCGCGGGCCTCGACGGCTTCGGAGGTAAACCCCTGGAACCTCGCGGCCTGTTCCACGCGCTGCTCCTCGGCCGCCATCAGCTCCTCGAGGGACTGCGAGTCCCCGCCCCGGTCGGCGAACACACGCTCGTCCCGGCGCTCGTTCTCGCGGTCGTCCCCAGAGCGGGCGCCCTCTTCGCGAAGCGCCTCCTCGCGGTTCCGGGACGTCGTCACACCACTCGCCGCGCACTCGGCGTGGTAGCGGACCGGGGTCTCCTCATCCGGCTCCTGGGGGAGCTCGAAGACGAGCCGGCACGTCTTCCCGGTGAGCGCGGCCGTGTCGTACAGCGAGCGGATGACGCCCGCGAGCTCACCCGCGGCGCCCTTGGCCTTCGCGCCCGTGATGGCGCCGATGCCCATGGCCACGGCGCCGAAGAGGGCCACGGCGATGAGCAGCGCGACGGCGACCTCGATGAGCGTCATCCCGCGTGGACCGCGCCTCTGTGCGGTCCCGTGGGTCATGGCCCCCTCGCCCGGATGTCGGCGTCCTCGCCTTCGCCCCCCTCGCGGCCATCACGACCGAGAGAGGTGATCCGACCCACGCCGCCCGTCTCTTCGTAGATGTAGGGACGGCCCCAGGGGTCCTGGGGGATGGAGCCGACGACGCGGGCCTCCACGAGCGCCTTCAGGCCCTGCTCGGTCGTGGGCGGGGTGCCGACGACGCGCATGTAATGCCGCACGAGGCGCTCGAGGTAGATGATGTCCGCGCGTGCCCGGGCCGTGGGGCTGGTCTTGAGCTCCTCGAGGCTGAGCTTGCGGAGGTGGCCGATCCCGAGCGCCAGCGCAGCCGCGGCGAGCATGACGCCCGTCACCGCCAGCCGGACGCCCCAGGGGCTGCGGCGGGGTGAGGTGGCGGGGCTCGTGGCCGTGGGGTCTGACTCGGGGTGCATGGTTGGTGTCACCGTGTTGGGGCCCGTGGAGTGGAGCGACTACTTCGGAGCGGCGGCGTCCTTGCTGGAGATGTCCGCCGCGTTGCCTTCGCCGCCCGGCGCGCCGTCCGCCGCGTAGGAGGTGATCACGGGCCTCCCACCCTCGTTGAGGTAGACGTACTCGTTGCCCCAGGGGTCGGTGATCTTCTCGAGGATCTGCTCGTCGAGCAGCACCTTCAGGCCCGAGGCCGTGTCGGGGTACTTGCCCTTCTTCGTGTAGTAGAGCTTCAGGCCGTTCTGGATGGCCGAGATGTCCTGCCGCGCGGTGTCCCGGCGCGCGCTGTCCAGGGCCGGCACCACCGCGATGCCCACCGCGGCCGCGATCAGGCCGAGGATGGTCACCACCACCATGATCTCGATGAGTGTCATGCCGAGCGTGCGGCGGCGGCGGTTCGGACGGCGGCTGTTCGTGTGCTGGGTCATGGGTCCTCTCGACGTCGTTTGACGTTCTGTCAGGCCGGCGGGCCGGCCCCTGGTCGTTTCTGTCACTCGGCTGCCTGCGTCTGCTCCTCGGCGGCGCTCGCCTCGGTCCCGTAGAGCGTCACGCCCGTGGCCACCAGGGCGGCCGCCAGCGCCACGAGGGCGGCCAGCGTCACTCGCCGGATCCAGCGGTCCAGGGGCATGTCGGGCATGGCTCGAAGTCTCCAGCTTCCTCAGTGGATGGCGGTGTTCACCTGGAGGATCGGCAACAGGATCGAGAATGCTACGAATGCAATCACCGCGCCCATCATCACGATGAGGATGGGCTCCATCAGCGAGGTGAGCGCGCCGATCTTCACGTCCACCTGCGTCTCGTAGTTGTCCGCGACGGAGAGGAGCATCTCCTCCAGCTGGCCGGACCGCTCCCCGATGGCCACCATGTGATAGACGAGCGGAGGGAACTCGCCGGAGCGCTTGAGCGGGTTGGCGATGCTCTCTCCCTCCCGGATGGAGTCCCGCGCCTTCTCGATGACGTCCGCCAGGACCGAGTTGGTGATGACGGCGCGCACGATGTCCATGCTCGCCATCAAGGGAACGCCGCTGCGCAGGAGCGTGGCCAGCGTCCGCGAGAACCGCGCGATGGCCATGAGCCGCAGGAGGTCACCGAAGATGGGGAACTTCAGGGACCAGCGGTCCCACGTGGGCTTCCCCTTCGGGCTGCGGATCCACGCGAGGAAGCCCGCCACGCTCCCGACGAACAGCGGGAGCAGGAGCCACCACCATCCCTGGACCGTGTTGGACGCCCAGATGAGCAGGCGCGTGGTGAAGGGCAGGGTGGCGTTCATCGTCTCGAAGATCTTGGTCACCTTCGGGACCACCACCGTCATCATCAGCACCAGGATGCCGCTGCCCACCAGCATCATGATGGCGGGGTACATCATGGTGCCCACGATCTTCTGGCGGAGCTTCGCCTGACCCTCGGTGAAGTCGGCGAGCCGCTTGAGCACCGCCTCCAGCGCACCGGAGGCCTCGCCCGCGCGGATCATGTTGACGTAGAGCGAGCCGAAGACCTTCTGGTGCTGGCTCAGCGCGTCCGCGAGCGAGCTGCCCTCGTTCACGCGCTGCTTGACGTCCGAGAGGATGCGCTTGAGGCGCTCCTTCTCCACCTGGTCCACCAGCGCGGTGAGCGAGTCCACGAGCGGCACGCCCGCGGCCAGGAGCACCGCGAGCTGCCGCGTGGTGATGGCGATGTCCGAGGTGTTGATGCGGCCGCCCGCAAGCCTCCGGAAGTCCACCTCGCGGGAGGTGGACACGAGCTTGCCGCCTGCCTTGCGCACGCCCTCGGCGGTCCCCACCACCTCGGTGAGGAACACGCCGCTCTTGCGCAGCTGCGACCGGAGGCTCTTGGCGGAGTCCGCCTCCTGGAGCCCGGTGACCGACTTGCCGGCCTCGTTGAGGCCCTTGTACTCGAAGACTGGCATGGCTGTTCGGGAGCGCGGTGCGCGCGCTGGCCGCTAGAGGTCCTCCTGCGTGACGCTCAGGACCTCGGCGATGGTGGTCTCACCCGCGGCCACCTTCCGGGCGCCGTCGTCCAGGAGGGTCTTCGCGCCCTTGGCGACGGCGGTCTTCTTGATGGTGTTGCTGTCCACGTTCTTGAGGACGAGCTGGCGGACCTCGTCGTCCACGAGCAGGAACTCGTAGATGCCGGTGCGGCCGCGGTAGCCGCTCCGGTTGCACGCCGGACAGCCGACGGACTTGTAGAGCTGCGCCACGTTGTAGCGCTCGAAGAGCGTCTTGCGGTCCGGGATGCCAATCTCCTGCAGCTCGTCGTCCGTGGGGGTGTAGAGCATCCGGCAGTCCGGGCACACGCGGCGCACCAGGCGCTGGGCGAGCACGGCGGTGAGCGAGGACGCCACGAGGAAGGGCTCCACGCCCATCTCCACCAGGCGCGTGACGGCGCCGGCGGCGTCGTTCGTGTGGACCGTGGAGAACACCAGGTGGCCCGTGAGCGAGGCCTGGATGGCGATCTCCGCCGTCTCCTTGTCGCGGATCTCGCCCACCATGATGACGTCCGGATCCTGGCGGAGGAAGGAGCGCAGGCCCGCGGCGAAGGTGAGGCCGATCTTGGGCTGGATGGCCATCTGGCCAATGCCCTTGAGCTGGTATTCGACCGGGTCCTCGACGGTGAGGATGTTGATGTCCGGGTTGTTGATGCGGCTCAGCGCGCCGTAGAGCGTGGTCGTCTTGCCGCTGCCCGTGGGGCCCGTCACGAGGACGATGCCGTGGCTGCGCTTGATGACCGCGTCCATCCCGGACAGGGTGTCCTGCGCCATGCCGATCTCGCCCAGGTCCAGCAGCGTGGCGCTCTTGTCGAGCAGACGCATGACGATGCGCTCGCCGTGCGCCACGGGGATGCAGCTCACGCGGATGTCGATGTCGCGGCCGGCCAGCTTGATGCGGATGCGGCCGTCCTGGGGCAGGCGCTTCTCCGCGATGTTCAGCTGCGCCATGATCTTCACGCGGCTGACGATGGAGTTCTGGAAGCGCTTGGGCGGCTTGATGACCTCCTGCAGCACGCCGTCCACGCGGAAGCGCACGAGCAGCTCGCGCTCCATCGGCTCGATGTGAATGTCGCTCGCGCGCTCCTTGGCCGCCTGGTACAGCAGGCTGTTGACCAGCCGGATGATCGGCGCCTCGTCGTCGGTGTCCAGGAGGTCCTGGGGCTCCTCGAGCTCGTGGGCGAGCGCGTCGAGGTTCTCCGACTCCATGTCCTCCACGAGCTGCTCGGCCTCGTTGGAGGCACGCTCGTAGACGCCGTTGATGGTGTCCACGATGGTGGAGGCGAGCGCGAGCCGCGGGCTCACCGGCTGGCCCAGCAGCATGCGCGCGTGGTCCATGACGGTGGTGTCCAGCGGGTCCGACACCGCCAGCACGACGGTGTCTCCCTCCAGCGCGAGCGGGAGGATCTTCGCCTGGCGGGCGAAGTTGATGGGGACGCGCTTGACGAGCTCCGCGTCCACCTCTTCCGGGAAGATGCGGGCCAGGTAGGGGAGGTCCAGCTGGATGGCCAGGGCGCGGGCCACCTCCTCCTCACCCACGGCCTTCAGGGAGACGAGGAGCTCCCCAAGACGTCCACCACGCTCGGCCTGGAGCGCGAGCGCCTCCTCCAGCTTGTCCTGGGTGAGGCCCGCGGTGCTGCGCAGGATCTCCCCGAGCGGCCGACCGCACAGGAAGGCCGGGCTGTGGACGAGCACCTGCGTGGGCTGGTCGCTCGTGTCCATGCGTGCGTGGTTGAACGTGATGTCAGTCATCCCCTCGGTCCTCTGCTCCGCTGCCCGGTTGCAGGCGCTCCTGCTCCGGTGGTGGGCGAAGTTCTGGAGAGGAACCATTGGGCGGAGTGGCACCTTCCGCGGGCGCTCCCTCGACTCCGCCGGGAGGCGTGCTGCCAGGCGCTCCCTCGGCGGGAGGCTCGACCACCTCAGGCGTCGTGCCCTCGGTGCCCTGGAGTGGGGACACGCTGGTGCCGGGCAGGATGAGCTTCTCGCCGGGCAGCCCGGGCCCGCCGTTCTCGAGCTTGGCGGACTCGCGCGTGATCGTCTGGTTCATCCGCATCACGGGGCCCACCTTGCGGGTGAAGTCCAGCTCCACGTCGTAGCCGGGCAGCTGTCCGTAGAACTGCTCGACGAACTGCTGCCGCTCCGCGAGCTTGCGCTCGAAGATGCGCCGGAAGTCGGAGGAGTCCCGGATGATGTAGGGCGTGAGGAAGATGAGGAGGTTGGTCTTCACCTTCTCGTTCGTGCTGTCGCGGAAGAGGTAGCCGAGCAGCGGGATGTCACCGAGCAGCGGCACCTTGCGGACCGACTCGAGGTTGCGGTCCTGCATGATGCCGCCGAGCACCACCGTCTCCTGGTCGCGCACCGACACGGTGGTCTTGATGCTGCGCTTGGAGGTGGTGGGGCCGAGCACCGGATCCCGCGAGGCGATCTCCTCGGTCTGCTGCGACACGGCCAGGCGCACCATGTCGCCTTCGTTGATCTGCGGCTTGACGGTGAGCTTGAGCTCCACGTTCTGGCGGCTGATGGGGGCGAAGAAGCTCCCCAGGCCGAGGCTGCCCAGGTTGAGGCCGCCCAGCCCGGGAACGCCCGGCGTCTGGCCGGTGGCGCCACCGAGGCCGGAGACGGCCCCGAGGTTCTGCGGCGCGAAGCCCGCCTGGAAGGGCACGTTCTGGCCCACCGTGATCTCCGCCTCCTCGTTGTTGCTCGTGAGGATGTGCGGCGTGGACAGCACGTTGACGTCCGAGGATGTCTGGAGCGCGTGGAGCAGGATGCCGAACTGCGGGATGCTGATGCCCAGCTGCTGCAGCGCCGGGATGGCCGGCCCGGTCAGGCCCGCGAGAAAGCCGCCGAAGCTCGCGAGGTTCGCGATGCTGAGGGAGGGAGGCAGGCCGCTGCCGCTCACCAGGTTCGTCCCGATGACGCCCGGCGCGGGCCCGGCCGGCGTGTTGAGGTTCACGCCGGTGTGCAGGCCGATGCCGAACTGGCCCGTGCGGTTGAGGTTCACCTCCATGATGACCGCCTCGACGAACACCTGCCGCTGCGGGATGTCCAGCTTCTCGATGACCCGGATGATGTTCCGGTAGTCGCCCTGGCTCGCGATGATGACGAGCGAGTTGGTGGCCTTGTCCGCGGTGATCTTCACCTCACCGGCGAAGAGCTCGGTGGCGGTGGGCGTGGCGCGGGCGCCAGGCGCGCCTGCAGCCACTCCCGCGGGCGCACCGGCGGGGAGCCGCGTCGGGCGGGCGCTGGTGCCCTGCGCGAGGCTCTGCAGCACCCCTGCGAGGTCCTCCGCGCTCGCGTTCTCCAGGTAGTAGACGTTGATGCGCCCCTCGCCGGAGATGGGGACGTCGATCTCCCGGATGAGCGCCTCGATGCGCTCGAAGGCCGCCGGGCTCGCGGCGATGATGAGCTTGTTGGTGCGCTCGTCGGCGATGATCTGCCCGACGGTCACCGGTCCCCCCGCGCCTTCGCCCTCGACGCCGGGCGCGGCGGTGGCGGGAGACTGGGTCGGGGCCGGTGGCGTGGGCTGGGCCGGACGCGCCTGCCCCGGACGTCCCGTCTGCCCCGGGCGTGCACCGCGCTGCTCGAAGATCTTCTGGAGCGTGGCGGCCACCTCCTGTGCGGAGGCGTACTGCACCTGCACCACGCGGACGAAGGTGTGGGCCGCCGGCTGGTCGAGCTGCTGGATGATGCGCTCGAGGCGCCGCATGTTGGTGCCCGTGTCGTTGATGATGAGCGTGTCGGGCGGGTAGGGGATGGTGTCCCCGTCCTTGGTCACCAGCTGCTGGAGCACCCCGCGGAGCGGCTCCAGGTCCACGTTCTTCACCTTGAACAGCTTGGTGATCATCTGCTCGCTGTTGGGGAACGCCTCATCCCCCTCGCCGATCGTGGGGATGGGGTTCTGCTTCGCGGCGCGCTTGTCGATGATCTTCAGGAAGGGCCCGGTCTGGTAGACGGCCAGGCCGTTGGCCTCGAGGGCCGCGAGGAACAGGCGGTAGAACTCCTCCGCGTTCACCTCCTGGCGCCCGTTCTCCGGGCCCACGATGCTGACGCGCCCGCGCACGTTCTCCGGGAGGATGAACGTCTTGCACGTGGCGTCCGCCACCGTCTGGATGAGCTTCTCGATCTCGACCTTGTCGAAGTAGATGCCGAAGCGTGCGCGGCGCCTTGCCTCCTCGCAGGAGCGGACGGGGCGCCCACCGTTCTCACGCTCGCCCCTCGGGCCAATCTGCTGCTCGCCGGGCTGGGCCGGTGCACCGGGGCGCGCGGGCTGGGTGGGCGTCGGGCGCGTCGGCTGCGGTGGGGTGCCGGGCTGTGGCTGGAGGGGCTGCGGCTGCGGCGTGGCGCCGGGCTGCGGCTGGAGGGGCCGCGGGAACGGGGGCGGAAGCGGACGACCGGGCGGCGGGCGCTCCTGCGCCAGCGCAGGCATCCACAGACCCATGCACACGAGGAGGGTGAGGCGCAGCAGGGGCGTCTTCATGTGGGCGGAGGACACGGGGACTTGGGACACGGGAGGGCGGTGCGCGTCAGCGCACGTTGTACGTCTTCTTCACGACGGAGCCGTTGCGCTCGAGCTCGATCTCGATGCGCGTGGACTCCCTCATCTTGCTGTAGACCTCGAGCGCCTTCTCCGGGCTGTTGAGGTCGAAGCCGTTGATGCGGCGGATGACGTCACCGTTCTGGACGCCGATCTTCGAATAGATGGAGTCCGGACGGATGGAGAAGAGCTTGAAGCCCTGGGCCACACCGTCCTTGAAGGCCGGGACGATGCGGGCCTGCATGGCGACCTGGTTCAGGTCACCGAGGGTCCGGTCGATCTCTGTGCGCGGGACCTCGTACTCGTTGTCCGAGGTCTGCTTGATGCCGGCCCCGAGGGCCTGACCGGGTGGCGGCGCCGAGCTCGATGCGACCGGCGGCGGCGTCACCGCGGTGGTGGTGGGCACCGGCGGTGCCTCGCCCGCACCCGCCTGGTTGTCGATGTACTCGCGCCGCCCGTTGTTGAGGATGATGACGCGCTCGCGCTCGATCTCGAGCACCTCGGCGCCCTGGATGGGGTCTCCCACCATGAGCGTCTGCGCCTTGTTCGTGGTGACGTCCAGGATGGACGCGAACGACCACTGCGGGTCCGCCGAGACGAGCGTTCCGAGCAGCTTCACCCTGAGGCCGCTCTTCACCGGAGCGGCGTTGAGGTCCACCACCTGGGTGGGCTCCACCACGTCCACTGGCGGGGGCGGAAGCGGCAGCCCCACCAGCATGGCGAAGCGCTCCATGTCCAGCCGTGCCTGGGGCTCCGCCGCCTTCCTGGGGCCGGCGCGCTTGGAGGGCGCCGTGGACGGGACCGGCGTCAGGCCCGCCGCCACGAAGAAGTTGACGGTGCGCGCCACCAGGAAGGCAGCGAGCAGGATGAACGCCAGGTTCACCGTCCAGAAGTACTTGCGAAAGAGGATGTCCATGTCTCGCCCGGCAACGGCGCCGGGGCTCGAGAGAGCAAGCCCGGTGCCAAGTGTCCCCGCGTCTCCGCGGACCCAAGCTGACCGGTAAGCGCCGGATTTCATTCCAAGAATCGACCGGGCGCCCCGTCAGGGAGGGGTCGACGGGGCCCGCATGGACAATTTGTCAGCGAGCGCGAGACGCCGCTGACGCGGTGTCACAGGTTCTTCGGGACAGGGGGAGGGCAAGCGGGCTCGCCGTCACCCCTCGCTGCCGGTGGAGCGAGACGACGCGGGCTCCTCCTCGGGGCCCTGCCGCTCGAGCTTGCGGTAGATGGTGCGCGCTGCGATGCCCAGCAGGCGGGCGGCGAGCGTCTTGTCGCCCTTGGTGTGGCGCAGGGTCTCGTGGATGACCCGGCGTTCGATCTCCTCCATGGGCGTGCCGATGGGGAGGATGAGGTGTCCCGCGGCGCCGGTGGGACCCTTGCGGACGGCCTGCGGAAGGTCCTCCACCTGGATGACGTCCGCGCGGCAGAGGACCACCATGCGCTCCACCGCGTGCTCCAGCTCGCGCACGTTTCCCGGCCAGGCGTAGTCCTCCAGGACCGCGAGCGCCTCGGGCGAGAAGGCGCGCACCGTCTTGCTGTGCTTGGCGGCGAAGCGGCGGAGGAAGTGGTCGGCCAGCAGAGAGATGTCCTCGCGCCGGCTGGCGAGCGACGGCACGCGCAGCTCCACGACGTTCAGGCGGTAGTACAGGTCCTCACGGAAGCGGCCGCCCCTCACCTCCGCCTCCAGGTCCTTGTTGGTGGCGGTCACGACGCGCACGTCCACGCGCACCGTCTGCGTGCCGCCGAGCCGCTCGAGCTCCCCCTCCTGCAGCACGCGCAGGAGCTTCACCTGCGCTGCGAGGGACATCTCCCCCACCTCATCGAGGAAGAGGGTGCCGCCGTGGGCGCGCTCGAAGCGGCCCTCGCGCCGGGAGACCGCGCCGGTGAACGCGCCACGCTCGACGCCGAAGAGCTCCGCTTCGAGGATGCTCTCGGGAAGGGCGCCGCAGTTGACGGCGATGAAAGGGCCCTTCACCCGCGGGGACCACTCGTGCACCGCGCGTGCGGCGAGCTCCTTGCCGGTGCCCGTCTCGCCCATCAGCAGCACGGTGGCGGACGACGTGGCTGCCTGCCGCAGCATGTCCATGAAGGCGCGGAACGCAGGGGCCTGGCCCACGAACGCGCGACCGCCGGGTGCGCCCATCTCCGCGAGGCGCGCCTTCAGGTCGCGGTTCTCCGCGAGCAGCGCCTGCTTCTCGAGCGCCTTCTCCACGGACTTCACGAGCGCGTGGCGCTTGAGGGGCTTGGTGATGAAGTCGTACGCGCCGTCCTTCATGGCGGCCACCGCGGTCTCCACGGTGCCGTAGGCGGTCATGAGGACCACCTCCACGTCCGGGCGCACGCTGCGCGCGGCGCGCAGGAGCTCCTGGCCGTCCATCCCCGGCATCATCAGGTCCGTCACCAGGACCCGCACCTCGGGGCGCCGGAGCAGCTCCAGCCCGTCCTTGCCGCTGCTGGCGGTGAGCACCTCCAGCCCCTCGCGCTGGAAGATGCGCGCGACCGACTCCAGGTTGGCCTGGTCGTCGTCGACCACGAGGATGGTTGCGGGGACGTTCATCGCGAGGGGCGCCTCATGTGTGGGCTGGGAAGGTGATGCCAGCGCTTCCCACGGCACGCAAGACGTGGGCCAGTTCGCCGCCCGGTCGTCTACTCCCCGGCCACGGTGAGCTCGCGGAAGCGGAGGGTGGGCGCACCTACGGACCCGCGGAACTGCAGGTCGCTCCCCACTCCGTCGATGTCCTTCAGCATCTGGAGGAGGTTGCCCGCCACGGTGACCTCCTGGACGGGGAAGGCGAGCTCGCCGTTCTCGATCCAGAGCCCGTTGGCGCCGCGGCTGTAGTCTCCGGTGACGGTGTTGGCGCCGCGGCCGAGCATGGCGGTGACGTAGAGGCCCTGCTTCACCTCGCGGATGAGCTCCTCGGGTGGACGCGCTCCGGCCTCGAGGTAGAGGTTGTTGGTGCCGATGTGCGGCAGGCTGCTGTACCCCCGCGCCGCGTTGCCCGTCGTCCTGGCCTTCGCCTTGCGCGCCGTGAAGGCGTCATAGAGGAAGCCCTTCAGGACGCCCTTCTCCAGGATGGGCGTGCGGCGCGTGGCAACACCCTCTCCGTCGAAGGCAGAGGTGCCCAGGCCGCGGGGCAGCAGGCCATCGTCCACGATGGTGACGTCCGCGGGCGCGAGCCGCTTTCCCTTCAGCGGCGCGAAGATGGTGGACTTCTTGAAGGCGGCGTCACCGTTGGCTGCTCCCGCGATGCTGCCGACGAACGAGGCGGCCATCACCGGGTCGAAGATGACGGGCACGCGCTGGCTCTTGACCTTGCGCGCTCCGAGCATCCGCACCGCACGCCGTGCCGCCTCGCGGCCCACCTCCTCGGGCGCGTCCAGGTCCTCGAGGAAGCGCTCGTAGTCCATCCAGTACGCGGTCTGGAGCTGGCCGTCCGCGCTCGCCACCGGAACCGCGTAGAGGAACACGTACGTGCCCTCGGCGTGCGCGGCCAGCCCTTCGGTGGAGGCCGCGTACACCTCGTGGACGTTCTCGCCCGCGCCCACGCTCTCGAAGGTGGCGATGCGCGGATCCACGGCCTTGCCGGCTCGCTCCATCTCGAGCGCGGCCTGGATCTTCCACTCGCTGGGCAGGGCCGCCACGGCGGGGTCGAAGAGCGGGCCCGTCTCCGGAGGCTTCCCGAGCTCCGCCTTCGAGGGCAGCCCGTTCAGCTTGTTGGGCGCTGCGGCCAAGGCGAGCTCGAGCGCGCGGTCCACGATGGCGTCCACCGACGCCGGCTCGAAGTCCGAGGTGTACGCGAAGCCAAGCCTGTCGCGCACGATGACGCGCACACCGACGCCCTTGGACGTGGCCTCGGTGAGGTCCTCCACCTGGCCGTCGCGCACGCGCACGGAGCTGTTGCGCCCCACCTCGAGGAAGGCCTCGGCCTGCTTCGCGCCCTTCTTCTTCGCCCGCTGGACGATGCGCTGGGCCAGCTGCATGTACTTCATCGCGCACCTCCCACATGGGTGCCGCCCACGGTCATGTGATCGATCCGGAGCGTGGGCAGCCCCACGCCCACCGGGACGCTCTGGCCGTCCTTGCCGCACGTGCCCATGCCCGGGTCCGGCATGGGATCGCACCCGACGCGGGACACGTTCTTGAGCGCCTCCGGGCCCACGCCGATGAGCACGGCGCCTCTCACCGGGCGGCCGAGCCTGCCGTCCTCGATCTGATAGGCCTCGCTCACCTCGAAGACGAAGTTGCCGTTGGTGATGTCCACCTGCCCGCCACCGAAGTTCGCGCAGTAGAGGCCGCGCTTGACGCTCTTGAGGATGTCCCCGGGCGTGTCGTCTCCCGGCGCGAGGTAGGTGTTCGTCATGCGCGGCATGGGCATGTGCTTGAAGGACTCGCGGCGGCCGCTGCCGGTGGAGCGCTGCCCCATCAGCTTCGCGTTCAGCGAGTCGTACATGTAGCCGCGCAGCACGCCCTTCTCGATGAGGACCTTGCGCTCGCCGGGGTTGCCCTCGTCGTCCACGTTGATGGAGCCGCGGCCGTTGGCCACCGAGCCGTCGTCGATGACGGTGACGAGGTCGCTCGCGACCTTCTGCTCGAGCTTCCCCGCGAAGAGGGACGTCTTCTTGCGGATGAAGTCCGCCTCCAGGCCGTGGCCCACCGCCTCGTGCAAGAGGATGCCGCTCCATCCCGGAGCCAGCACCACCGTCTGGGGTCCGGCCTCGGCCTCCACAGCGCCGAGCGTCGCCGTGGCCTGGCGCGCTGCCTCGCGCGCCACGTGCTCCGGGGTGAAGGTGTCGAAGTAGGTGAAGGGGACGCGGCCGCCGCCCCCATAGGTGCCCGTGCGACGCTCCTTCTTCGCCTCGGCCACCACCGTCACGTTGAGGCGGCAGAGGTCCTGGGTGTCCTCCGAGTAGCGGCCGTCGGTGTTGGCGATGGCCACGCGCTTGGTGACGTCCGCGTAGGAGGCCATCACCTGGCGCACGCGCCTGTCGTGCGCGCGAGCCGTCGCGTCCGCGCGCTTCACGAGGTCCGCCTTGCGTGCGACGTCCACGTCCGCGAGCGGGGTGGGCACGCGGTAGTAGGAGGGCGCGGGGGTGCGGCTCACGCGGAAGGAGCGCTCGCTGCCCTGCGCCTGCGCGATGAGCGCGGCGGTGCCCGCGGCGCGGAGGAGGGCGGGCTCGTCCAGGTCGTCCGAGTAGGCGTAGCCCACCTTCGCGCCGGAGACGACCCGCACACCCACGCCCTGAGAGAGGCCCATCTGGGCGCTCTTGATGCGCTCCTCGTCGAGCACCACCGCGGTGGTGACGGAGCGCTCCACGTACACCTCGGCGAACTCACCGCCGCGCGCCATGGCCGCCGCGAGGAGCCGCTCGATGAGGGGCATGGGCAGCAGAGGTGCAGGGGGCGCAGATGGAAACGTGGGGGCTGCGGTGGCGGGACGTCGTCGGGGACGGGCTGTGGCCATACGGGATTCCTGTGGAAGAGGACGTCCGGTGGGGCCGGGGAAGGTAGTGGCGCGTCGTGCGGGCGGCAACATCGCGTAGACTCGCGTGTCCCGGAGCGGACCCCGGTTGCCTGGAGGAGGAGAGCGATGTCCCAGTCGCTGCGTGAGCTCGGGAAGGACCTGGTGGCGGAGCGGCAGCACGAGCGTGCCCTCGCGTTCTTCGCCGAGGCCGTGCGCCGTGCGCCCGCGGACCACCGCGCCCGGATGGAGGCGGCGCAGTGCCTCGCGGCCATCGGCGAGCAGGAGCGGGCCGTCACCGCGCTCCACGCCTGTGCCGAGGGCCTCCTGCGGCGTGACTACCTGCTGTCCGCCATCGCGGCCTGTCGCCAGGCCCTGGACCACAGCGCGGCCGAGCGACGGGTGCACGAGACGCTGGCCCGGGTCCACACGCGCGCTGCGCGCTCCGCGTCCGGGAGGGCGCAGGTGCCCCCCCCGCTCCCGCCCGAGACGCTCTTCGAGGGCGCAGTGGAGGACGACCTCCTGGGCCTCTCCGGTGAGGAGCTCACGGGACGCGCCATCGAGGTGCTCGGCGCACCGGATGTCAGCGCGCCTTCCGCGGACCCGGGCGCGCGTCCACCCCTGCCGCTCTTCGCGGAGCTCTCGCGGGAGGCGTTCCTCGCGCTGGTGGCCCGGATGGACTACCGCGTGGTGCCCGAGGGGCAGTCCATCTGCCTCCAGGGTGAGGGTGGCGACCGCATCACCATGCTCGTCGCGGGGAAGGCCGAGGTGACGCGCAGGTCCGGAGGCGAGGAGCAGACCGTGGGTTTCCTCGGAGGCGGCTCCATCTTCGGCGAGCTGTCCCTGCTGACGGAGGCCCCCGCGAGTGCCACCGTCACCGCCGTGCTGGACACGGAGGTCTTCGAGCTGAAGCGCGAGCACCTCAACGCGGTGGCCAAGGTGCACCCCGAGCTCCCACAGGCGCTCGTGGACTTCGCGCAAGGCCGCATGGCGCGCCACCTGATGACGACCTCGCCTCTGTTCCAGGAGGTCCGCGAGTCGGAGCGCGCGCGCCTGCTCCAGCGCTTCACGTTCCGCGCGCTGGCTCCCGGGGAGAGGGCGCTCCGCGAAGGCGAGCACGTGCAGGGCCTCTTCCTGGTGCTGGCGGGAGAGCTCGTCGTGCAGAAGGAGGATCCGGCCGGAGGGCTGGTGACGCTCGCGGTGCTCCACGAGGGTGACGCGGCCGGGGAGATCGCGCTCCTTACCGGGCTGCGTGCGACCGCCACCGTCGTGGCCACGCGCAAGACGGCCACCGCGTTCCTGGACCGTGGCGCCTTCGGACAGCTCGTGGCGGAGTTCCCCGGTGTGCGGGATTACCTCCAGCAGCTGTCGGACCGGCGCCTCAAGCAGATTGGCGAGGCGCTGCGGCCAGCGGAGATCATCGACGCGGACGAGCTCGTGGTGCTGCCCACGGAGGGCGGGTGAGGTGCTGACGCCGCGGAAGCTGCTGGCGCTCGGGGCGGCGGTGGTGGCGGGGCTCGCGGTGCTCCTGCTGTGGCCGGGCCGGAACGTGCCCGCCGAGGAGCAGGTGCGCCGCCGCATGGTCCAGATGGCGGCCGCCGCCGAGGAGCGCAACCTGGGGGACGTGATGGAGGGCGTGTCCGACTCCTTCCGGTCCACCGAGGGGTGGGGGAAGGACGACCTCCGGCGCGTGCTCGCCGCGCAGCTGCTGCGAGGACAGTGGGTCCGCATCTTCCTGGACGTCGACGCGCCCACCCAGGTGAGCGGGGACGAGGTGGCCGTGAGCGCGCGCCTGTTCTTCGCACGCTCGGATGCGGAGGACCTGGCGCACCTGGCGCGCGAGAGCGTCGTGGACGCGTACGCGGTGGAAGGGACGTTCCGGCGCGAGGCGGACGGTGAGTGGCGCGCGGTCCAGGCGAGCCACCGGCGGCTCGGGGCGGCGGATCTGCTCTGAGGGGGAAAAGGGGGCTACCGGATGAGGGCGGTCGCCTCCTTGCGCCAAAGCTCCGAGAGCGGCTTCTGGTCCGCGGCGACGAGCCTCCTGTCCACGTCCGCGATGAGCTCGTCGAGCCGGGGGCGTGGCATCCCCTGCGCACGCAGGCGCGTGAGCGCGAAGGCGAAGTTCTGGCAGCCGGTCGCGTAGTCCTTCTCGTCGAAGAGCAGCTCACCCATGGCGTAGTACGCCTCGGGCACCGTCCCGGAGCCGTCCTGCGGAGTCACGAGGGAGAGGCTCTCCTTCGCCTTGGCGTACTCCTTCCGTCCCAGGAAGAGCACCCCCTTGGCGTAGTGCGCGCGGGGCTGGTTGAGGCTCTTCGCCGCGATGGCCTTGTCGTACGCACCGAGTGCGCCCTCGAGGTCGCCCGCCTCGCGCAGGACGTCGCCCCGCGCGAGCCAGTAGCGGTCGTCCCGCTCGAGGTAGGCCTCCTGCTCGCCCGTGGTGGTGGCCAGCTTCACGTCCCGGAACGTGGCCTCGTAGCCATCCAGGAGGGAGCGGGCGCCCTCGACGTCCCCCGCGCGCACGAGCGTGGTCGCACCGCCGAAGTAGAGGACCGGCGCGGTGCGACGCCGCGCCACCGCGGCCATGAAGGCCTGCGCGGCCCCTGCGTCCTTGCGGCTCGCGAGGGCGCGGGCCTTCGCGTAGAGCGCATAGGGCTCCTCCGCGTCGTGCCTCAGCGCCTCGTCCGCGGCGGCAATGGCCTC
>JAKEEX010000744.1 GCA_022616315.1 Myxococcaceae bacterium | reverse complement strand
AGGGTGCGCCCCCTCTGCAGCGCGAGCCTGGCAGCCGCCGCGGCGCCCCGTGCGAGCTTGTCCTTCCGGAGCGCGACCAGCTCCACGAGCGCGGCCTCCGCACGTCCCGCGTCCAGGAGGCCTCGTGCGCGCGTCAGCCGCTCCTCGTAGGTGAGCGTCAGCGGAGCGCCGAGCAGCTGGACGGACTGCGCCTGTGCCTCCTGCGCGAGCGGGTGCGCCGGGAACCCGACCACGACACTGCGCAGGTCCGCACCGGCGCCCTTCGCGTCCCCGGTGGCGTGGCGCGCGCGCGCGCGCTGGACGAGGAGCTCCGGCGTCGGCTCCCGCTTCACCGCAGCGTCGAGCAGCGGCAGCGCCTCGCCCGGCTGCCCTGCGGCCAGCAAGGCCTCGCCCAGGCGTGTCCGTGCTCGCTCGGCGAGCGCCCCGGGTGCGCCGTCCTGCGAGGCCCGGCGGAGCTGCTCCACGGCCCCGGCCGCATCCCCCAGGGCAAGGCGCGCCTGGCCCATCGCGAACGCGTGGTGGGGGACGAGCAGGGTTGGGGGAGTCGCCCGCGACAGCACGCTTGCTGCCTCGGCTGCCTGCCCCTCGGCCACGAGGAGCGTGCCCAGGAGGAGGCCCAGACGACCGGCGTCCGCGCACGCCGGGGTCCTCTTCGCGCATGCTTCGGCCTCTGCCCGGGCCTGCGCCAGCACCCCCGGGCGCTGCAGCCGGAGTGCCTCACGTAGCGCCGGGGTCTGGCTCCAGGCGGGGGCGCTCCCCAGGACCAGCGCTGCCGCCGCCACCCCACGGAACCGCCTTCGCGCCACCTTGCCTCGTTGCACGCTGCTCTCCACGCCTTGCCTCCCGGCCGCCGCCCAACGGTGGACCGTTATCGGGAATTCCCCGGCTGGCCCGCCGGTTTGACATCGCCATTTCGGGCGCTTAAACCGCGCCTCGCTTTCGCTGGACCCGACGACTGCAGGGAAACCTGGTCATGCAGCAAAGTCGTTCACTGCATGAGGTCGCCTGGGGGAGGTCGGGTTGACGGTTTGCGTCATCCGACCGCCGTCATTACAGTGCGCCGCTCTGTTCGTGCGGCTTGGCCAGAGCCAAGGGGGGCACACCGATTCACTGGAGGGTTCCTCACATGAAGCCGTGTCCGACCGATCTTCCACAGACCATCAACCCCGAGGCTGGCCCGAAGCGCGCCGGGGTCGAAGCGCACCGCAACCTCAATTGCTACCACTATGACGGCTGCCTCGACGAGGCGGTGCGCCGTGGGTGGCAGAGTTTCACCTGCATGAAGTGCCCGCTCTACAGCATGGCGGCGCCGCCGCAGGTGACGCTGGAGTCGTACGCCACCCAGCGCCGTCCGGT
>JAKEEX010000109.1 GCA_022616315.1 Myxococcaceae bacterium | reverse complement strand
TTCGGCGCACGTTCGCGTAGCAATGTCAGGAGCCGAGGAGGGCTTGTGCTACTCCCCCCATGGCGGGCCACACAGGGATTGTGTGCCGCAGAGGGCGCTAGTAGATGGCTTTGTGATGCCCGTCGTTCGCTCGCCATGTCCACTGCACCAGGTATCACCTCCCCGTCGTGCTGTCTGCCGCGCTGGGGACACTCTGGTTGCTCCTCGGGACTGCGGCTGCGTGCCGTCGCTGGCGGTCACGGTGGCACGCACGGCGGCTCATGGAGCAGTGTTTCGCCGTGCGCGAGCGTCGCTACGCGGTCTCCGTCCTGAGTGCCGAGATTGCGCACGAACTGGCGACCTCGCGCCTCTATCTGCAGGGCCTCGTGGCCCACGCCCCCCTCGAGGAAGCGGATCGGGAGGCCAGGCGTGACGAGGTGGCACGGTTGGACCGCCTCCTCGGGCGGCTGCGTCGGGCGCGCAACCGGGATGGCCTTCAGGCAGAGGTGCCCTTGCTGCCAGTTGTGTAGCGGCGGCTCGCGATCCATGTCTGGACGGCACTGGGCGTGGGCCACTTCGGGGTCGCGACCGTGATGGTGGCGGTCAACCTGTTCCTGCTGACGGACGCCGAGCACGCAGCGTTCCGCACCGCCCTCGCGCGCCGGTGGATGCGCGACCCGGTGCGAGCCAGAACGACCTCCGGATGAGCAGGGACGGGCGGGCGGCAGGGGATGCGCCTCATCTCAGCTGCGAGCGCACCAGCTGCGCGTAGACACCCCCGCTCGAGAGGAGGGACTCGTGGGTGCCCCATGGACGCTCGCGGCCATCCATGGACGCATTCGACCATTCGGCGGGCGGAAATCCGCACGCCTCGTTCGCAAGCCTCTGGGAGATGGGCCTGGTCCTGATTGGCACGGCAGTCGCACAGCCAACTCGGACGCAACGTCCGCGTGCGTCTGTCCACGCAGTCCCAAATAGGGGGAAGTAATGCACAAGCATTTCGCCTTCCTTGCAGCGACTCTTGCCGTTTTGTATGCCGACAAAAGCTTCGCAATCAGCCTCTGTGGCCCGATACCCGAGAATCTCACGTGTGGGAGATGGGTTTGTACCAACTTCGATGGGGAGTATTGGTGGGAGCCGCAGCCATCGTCGGCAGGCGTCTCCTGCACGAGCGATGATGGAAATCCGGGCACCTGTGATGGCAACTACACGTGCGTCCCTACCTACACGACGACCCCCGGCACCATTCATCCGAACTACCTGATTACGCACGTTTACTACTCTCCTCCAGGGAGCTCCTCCACAATCACCTACAACCAAGGCAACACCTTCGGAAGCACCGTGTCGCTGACGAACTCTTTTCAGCAAAGTGTTCAGGGAAGCGTGTCGGCGAGCGGAACTATTGGGATTGCTACGGTCAGCGGGACCGTGTCAGTGGGCTCGTACTGGGGAACCACCGCGAGCTCCGAGAGGGACGTCGCATTTTCGGTGTCGGCCAGCGAAACCATTCCGGGTGTGACGGACGACATCAATCATGACTACGACGAGATCTGGCTTTTGCTGAACCCGAAGCTCAATGTCACCATCAAGAAGGTTGCCAGCACTGGCGTTATCGCCAGCAACGAGTGGAGCTTCGCTGCAAACCAGGACCCGCTGACCGAGGCAAAGCCGTATGTGGTCTACGTCGGTTGGTTGAAGAACCCGGCGTCGATGCCCCAAAATGTCAAGAACGTGCTGAATGACAATGGAATCACCGAGAGCTATTATCCCGAGTTGTTGAAGGCCAATCCCTTTTCCAATGGGTCTTCTCCGAATCAATTCATGGATCCCGTTCGCTTCGAGTTCATCCGGACGGTGCCGTTTACTCCGCGTTCGAATTGTAGCAGCCCGGGCAGCGCTTTGAGCTATACGGTTTCGCAGGTCCTGACAAACTCTTCGAGCACCGAGCTGACGCAGAATTTCA
This sequence comes from Myxococcaceae bacterium, assembly GCA_022616315.1. GTDB lineage: Bacteria > Myxococcota > Myxococcia > Myxococcales > Myxococcaceae > JAKEEX01. The sequence goes on along the minus strand of JAKEEX010000109.1, from coordinate 6,844 downwards.
CCACCGGAGTCACGATCGGAGCCGAGGTGGGATTTAGCGCCGTATTCAAGGCGAGCTTGAATGTGTCGAACGAGCTGACGTGGAGCGAATCCACGAACAGCAAGCTGTCGTACGGGTCCAGCACCTCGCAGACTCTGACGGTTGGGCAGCCGTCCTGCACGTACTCGGGTCCGACGTTTCTACGCGTGTACGAGGACAAGCTGTGGAAGACGCAGGTCTTCACGCTCGACTATTTCTAACTGCTTGACGGAGACCTCTCCGAGCAGTCGTCAGTGCTGAACTGGCTGCACTTGGGCGCCGGACTGTGCCCAAGTGCAGCCACAAGCTCGGTAACCGTTCAGCCCCTCCGGGCGTGAGGGTTTAGCTGCCGGCCGGCAGGAGCGATGGGCAGGGCGTCCCGTGGAGCCACGCGTTCATCGCGTCGCGCAGGAAGGAGGGGACGCTGAGACCCTGGGCTCGGAGGCTGGCGGTCACCGTCAGCATGCGCTCCACGTAGCGGCTGCCCTCTTCGCTGTGGGTACCGAAGCTTCCGCGGCGCCAGAGGACTGCGGGGCGCAGGGCGCGTTCCGCGCCGTTGTTCGTCGGCTCCACGCCGTCCAGTCGGGTGAAGCGCCAGAGGGCGGGCCACAGCTTCAGGAGGCCCTTGCAGAAGCGCTGGGGCCGGCTGAGTGGCAGGGCCGCGCCCGCCTCCAGCATGCGGCGCACCTCAGCCCGCACCGGGCGCATGGTGTCCTTCCGGCAAGCGTGCGTGATGATGCGATCTCCGCTGACTAAAGTGGGGCGCGGCGCGAAGCGCCGCAGGCCGCGCCGCGATTGCTGCTCGCGCCGCACCGGAGGGAGTCGGGTCAGGTGGTCGCTCGGCAGCGGTGGTTCTGCCGAGGTCGCTCATGTGCCGGCGGTGCTGAGTTTCCCGAGCGCCTGTGGGTAGTTCCAGGGCATCCAGTCGCCCGGCTCTTCGGCGACGAGCTCGTGGTGGCGGAGCAGCGCCACGAGGTAGTCGAAGGGGTTGCCCTCGCAGAGCTCCACCGTGTGGATGAGGCTCATGAAGATGTCCCCCACGCGCGCGCCGTTTTCGCTCCGGTAGAAGAGCGAGTTCTTGCGGTGAAGGATGGCCTTCTTGAGGGCGCGTTCGCACACGTTGTTGTCGAGCGGCGCTCCGGGCTCTCGGAGGAAGAGCGTCAGCTTCGGCCAGTGTTTGCGCATGTACTTGATGGCCGCGCCGAGGCTCGAGTTCGGCTCCACCTTCTTTTCTCTGACTTTCTCCGCCAGCCACTCTTCGAGCTTCTCCATCCGAGGTCCGCTCTCGCGCTGGTGGAGAGCCAGCCGCTCACCGGGCGTGAGCTGTTGCTCCTTGGCGAGCGCGTCGGTCCGGTAGACGTCCCTCAGCGTCTCGAGGACGTAACGGCACTCCTCGGGAAAGTCGTTGACGACGTCGACGAAGCCGCGTCTCGCATGGCTCAGGCAGTTGGCGAGGATGGCCTTGAAGTCGCCGGACGTGTTCGCCGCCAGCGCGTCGGACATCTGCACCGGCGCCTTCAGCTCCGCGGCCCGGCGCTTCAGCACATCGGCGAGGTTCTCGCCTGCGTGCTGGCGTCCGGTGAAGAAGAGGGCGATGGCGCGCTCGCCCTTCGTGGCGATGACGCCCGAGGTGTACACGCCGGTCCGCTCCGCTGGCCCTCCCGCGGAGGCCGCCTCCAGCTGCTCCTTCGACAAGTCGAGCACCTTCATCGTGGTGTCGTCGTTGTGAAGGACGTCGGCCTGCGCAGCCTGGTGGATGAGCTCCTCGAAGACCGGCTCCAGCTTGTCGGCCGCGCCTTCCACCAACTCCCACTGCGTCGACGCCGGCAGCGGGATGCCCAGTCCCTCCTGGAGCTTCTCGATGCGGTGGAAGGGCAGGCCGCAGCCGTACTTCAACAGCCCCGTCATCGCTGTGGCCGACTCGTCGTACTTCTCCTTGCCCACGCCCTCGGGAGCCTCGGCCGTGTACACCTCGCCGCAGAGGTTGCAGCGCAGCCGCTCGCACTCCCACACCGTGGCCGATAGCGGCGCCATTCCCGTCACCCGCACCAGCACCGCAGGCTCCTGGACGGGGTACACCTTCCCCTTCTGGCACTCGCCGCAGGCGTCTCCTCCCTGCACCGAGGCGTGGCCCACCTTCTTCCGCTCGGCGCCCACGTACGCGGCCGCGCCGTTGCGGCCGTGGCCTGGCGGCGGCGCCTTGGCCGCCCCTTGCGCGCCGGCTTGCTTCGCTCTCGCCTGCTTGCCCCCGAGCACTCGGCTCGTCTTCTCCGTGGGCGCACCGAAGAGCATCCGCCGTAGCCTGTCGATGGACGTGCCCTTCTGCTGCAACTCCGCCGTGAGAAACACCAGCGTGTCCACCGCCGCCTTCAGCTTCGCGGCGTCCTCCTCCCCCAGCGCGCCCGACCTCGTCTTCTCGACGAGCGCCAACAGCTCCTGCGCGTTCACCACGCTCCGCTGTCGCTGGCCGCGCTCCTTCTTGCTCACGGCCACACGTCAGAGCACACGCGCCCGCTTCGAGGCGAGCCCCCTCGGCAATCGCCCCGACGCTGTGAGCTCATCCGCTCGGAGGACTACCCAGCGACCCTGCGCCAGATGGGCGCGGCGCGAGTGGCCGTCGGGTCTCCGCCGCACAGCAGTACCTGGAGTTCGTGCGCCTGAAGTCTGGCCGAGGCGTCCGTCGAGGACGGCCACCAACGGAACCGGCCTTGCGACAGTCGCTTGTGGCACAGCCAGAAGCCCTGCCCGTCGTAGACGAGGAGCTTCACCGCCGTCCGCTGGCGGTTGCAGAAGACGAAGAGCGCTCCGGTGAAGGGGTCCTCCCCGAGCGCCGCGCGGCACTGCTGGGCAAGCCCGTCCATCCCTCGCCGAAAGTCCGCCGGCTCCACCGCCACCAGCACGCGCATCTGGGGCGTAATCTGAATCATGCTCGCACGAACGCATTCACCAGCGCCGCGACGTCCAGCCCGCTCGCCGCCGGCAGCGTGATGGTCAGCCGCGCTTCGCCGTGGGCCACCACCTCAATCCTCACCGCAGCCGCAGCAGACGGCGTTAGCAGCTGCGCACCGCTCACTTCGACGAACGCCGTGGACTTCGCGGCCCCGCTCGACGGCCCACCCGACGCGCGCGCCTTGAGCGGCGCGTAGCCGAGGCCCAGCGCAGTCGCCACGTAGCTCACTCCCAGCCGCCGCGCCGCTGCTGCGGCATCCGCCCACAGCTCAGGCGGCATCCCCCGTCCGCGGCGGCTTGCCCGCCACTGCTGAATCCGCTCCCGGAGCTTCTTCAGCTCTGGCTCCGAACCCGTCCTGCGCACCATCTGTCCGTCCTCTCGAATCCACCCAAGTGGATCCGCCGAGGTAGCAGGGGGCCCGGCCGCCGTTCACGCACGCCTACCGGAAGGACACGGCGCATGTACCTATCGAAAGTCCAGGCGTGGATGCGGCCGTCCGGTGCCGGTGCCGGTGCCAGGTGTCGAAGAGTGTCTCGGTTTGCGAGACGAGGCCTTGGCCAATGACGCCGGCGACGCCCTCCCACTCGGAGAGGGCCTGGAAGTCCCGCGCGAGGTGGCACCAGCAAATTTACCGGCGGCACAAGTCTACCTACATGTAGCCCGCAAACCTGTCCGTCACAGCGGTGCCCAAAAAGCCCTCGCCGAGTTGCGCCTTCGCCTCCGCCTTGCTTCTTGCCCGGGCCAGCCGGAATACCGCTACCTTCTGAGTCACCCGCGCCCAAAGCCAGGCGCGCAGTCTCCTCTCCCTCCACCCGGTTTCGTCCAAGTGCACCGCCTTCTGCCGGCGCACGAAGTCCTCCGCCTCCTGGTAGGGCCTGCTCAGCGCCGCTGCCACGCGCACCTCCACGTCGGAGGGGCCACCCGTCGACAGTGGAATGCCCAGCGCGTCGCCCCAGGAATTCCACGGCCTCGCGCTTGGACGGGCGCATGCGGCCTGTGAGGAAGGCAATGAGGGCCATGAGGTTGGGGCCGCACACGCCGGTGACCACGCCCTCGGGGAGGGACGCACTCGTCTGGGTGCCACACCCGGTGCACTTAAGCCGGTGAAGCCGGTACTCGGTGACGTGGGCCGTCAGCGGCGGCGCCTCTACCACCTGGTGACGACGGGGCTGCGCGTCCTCGCCCGAAAGCGCCGCGTGGCACCTGCGGCAGGAGGTGGGCTTCGCGTGCCGCGTCAGGTTGACTCACTCGGGGCCAACCAGCACGCCGGTGGTGCCCTTGTGTCCGGGCTGTCCGCTAAGGCTTCCTGCCCGTGGGCTTCTTCGGCGGGCGCTGTACACCGGGGCCATCCGAGGACGGCGGCTTGGAGGAGTTGCTGGAGTTCTGCCCCAGCTGGCGCTCCAACTCTGCGACGCGGCCGAGCGCCTTGGACAGCAGCACCTTCAGCTCAGCCACTTCGGCCCCGAACGGGGCGATGCGTGCATCCTTGAGGTCAACGTCGGCCACGCCAGGCCGTCTCTCACGCCCCCTCCGCCGCCGTCGAGCGACAGGCCGCCCGCCGTCCGACGCCTGACTCCCTGCTCAGCCGAGCGCAGGAGGCTGAACGGGTACGGGCCAAGCGGCTTCGTTCATCAGGTTTAATCTTGCCCGCGATACCGCCCCGTCGGCGCCCCCACCTCCGCGTCCTCGAGAAACACCTCCTGCATGTCCACGTAACACCACGCCCACGTCTCGCCCGGCTCGATGGAGCGCATGATGGGGTGGCCCGACCTCGCGAAGTGGGTCGAGGCGTGGCGGCCCTCGCTCGAGTCGCAGCAGCCCACGTGCCCGCAGGCGAGGCACAGCCGCAGGTGCACCCACCGCGTGTGCTCGCGAAGGCACTCCTCGCACCCCTCGGTGCGCGGCGTCACCGACCGAACGTGGACCAGGTGGGGACAGGGGCCCGACTCCCGCGCGGGCTGCTTGCCTCCCACGCGCCCCAGCATCCGCCGCGGCCCGCTGATGGGCCCCTCTCCGGGAATGCCCTCCGTCCGCACCCGCTCCACATGCGCGCGCGCATGGGGCTCGGGCACCCGGGCCGCACGGAGGACGCGCAGCATGGCCTCCACTGCGGACTCGAAGTCCATGGCCACCACGTCGCTCGCGCCCAGGGACACGAGCTCGTCGATGTTCGCCTCGTGCCGCGTGCGGACGATGATGGGCAGGTCCGGCGCCAGCCTTCTCGCCGTCACCAGCGCCCGCCGAACCGCGTCCGGGTCATTGATGAGGAGCAGCAGCGCCCGGGCCCGCTCCGCGCCCGCGTGAGCCAGAATCTCGGCGCTGGTGATGTCCCCGTAGTACACGTTCTCGCCGCGGTTCCGTGAGTCGCGCACCCGCTCCGGGTCCAGCTCCACCACGACATGCGGGATGGACGCGGAGGTGAGCGCGTGGGCCACGAGCCGTCCCCCCACGCCGAAGCCCGCCACGATGACGTGCCCCGCCCGCTCCACCTCCGCCTCCTCCGGCGTCTGGGAGATGCCGCGCGCGCCCACCAGTGCCTCCAGGGCGCGCAGGTGCGCCGCACCCGCGGCCAGGTGGGGCCCCAGCCGCACCAGCACCGGCGTGACGAGCATGGTCAGCACGCTCGTGGCGACGAAGAGCCGCCGCTCCCCATCGGCGAGCAACCCCATGTCCGCGCCCGCCTTGGCGAGCACGAAGGAGAACTCCCCCACCTGCGCGAGCCCCACCCCCGCCAGCACCGCCACCCGCGGCGGGAAGCGCATCACCAGCGCGGCCAGCGTCGCCACCGCGGACTTGCCCACCAGCACCGCCGCGACGAGCCCGAGCGTGAGGAGCGGAGCAGCGAGCACCACCCGCACGTCGAACAGCATCCCCACCGAGATGAAGAAGACGCTCGCCAGCGCATCCCGGAACGGCAGCACCTCGCTCAGCGCCTGGCGGCCGTACTCGCTCTCCGCCAGGGCGATCCCCGCGAGGAACGCACCGAGCGCCAGCGACAGCCCCGCGAGCGACGTGAGCCACGCGATGCCCGCGCAGAGGAGCAGCACCGCGAGGAGGAAGAGCTCGCGCCGGTTCGCGCCCGCAACCACCCCGAGCGCGCGCGGCATGGCCACCCGCCCGAGCACGAGCGTGGCGAGCACGAGCAGCACGGCCTTGCCCACCGCCCACGCGATGTCCCCCGCGCTGCCCCCCTGCCCCGCGAGCATGGGCGTGAGCAGCATCATGGGCACCACGCACACGTCCTGGAAGATGAGCGCGCCGACGATGAGGCGGCCGTGGGGCGCGTCCACCTCCCTCCGCTCAGTGAGCGCGCGCAGGACGATGGCGGTGGAGGAGAGCGCCACGAGGAAGCCGAGGAACACCCCGCGCGACGCGGAGAGCCCCAGCGTCGCGGCCACCCCCGCGGTGGCCAGCACGGTGAGGCCCACCTGCAGCCCACCCCCGAGCGTCAGCGGGCGCCACAACCGCTTCAACCGCGCGACGGAGAACTCGAGCCCGATGGAGAAGAGCAGCAGCACGACCCCCACCTCGGCCAGCGACTCGATGTGCTCGCTGTCCTCCACGAGTCCCAGGCCGGAGGGCCCCACCAGCGCGCCGGCCACGATGAACCCGGCGATGGCCGGCAGGTGAAAGCGGCTGAGCAGGAGCACCACCGCCACCGCGGCCGAGAAGACGACGACCAGCTCCTTGAGAAAGGCAGGGGCCTCCATGCTTCCCCCGTGCTGCCCGGAGCCGCGTGCACTCCCTCTGTCAACGACTCCAAGCCTCCGTCTCCTAAGGTGTGCGCCGTCGGACGGCGGGAGCAGCGCGAGCGCACGCCAGAGAACTCGACGTCCGGGCGCGCCTTGCGCCCGTCTGCCGGCAGGGGAAGCAATG
>JAKEEX010000743.1 GCA_022616315.1 Myxococcaceae bacterium | reverse complement strand
GAGGACTGCGGCGGCCTGGGGGTCGAGGGGCACGGAGTTACCTCCAGCGGGGTGGGTTCGGGTACAGTGATACCCGGTCCCGGGGTCCGGCGTCGAGAGCGAAGCTCCGAGCGCCCGCCCGTGGGGCGGGAGGCGGTCCATGGCGTTCCCCATCATCTCCGCGGACTCCCACATCACGGAGCCCCCCGGCACCTACGTGGACCGCATCGACGCGCGCTTCCGCGAGAAGGCGCCGCGCCTGGAGCACCACCCCCAGCTCGGCGACATCTTCGTGATCGACGGGATCTCGCGCCCGGTTCCGCTCGGCCTCGTCGCCGCGGCGGGCAAGCCCGCCGAGGAGATCCGCATCGCGGGCACGAAGTTCGAGGAGCTCCACCGCGGCGGCTGGGACCCGGCGGCGCGCCTCGCGGACCAGGAGCGCGACGGGGTGGCGGCCGAGGTCCTGTACCCCACCGTCGGCATGGTGCTCTGCAGCCACCCCGACCGCATCTACATGCGCGCCTGCTTCGACGCCTACAACCGCTGGATCGCCGAGTACTGCGCGCACCGCCCGGAGCGGCTGTTCGGCGTGGGCCAGATGGCGCTGGCCTCGCCGGAGGAAGGGATCGCGGAGCTGCGCGAGATCGCGCGCCTCGGCCTGCGCGGCGTGATGCTCCCCCAGGAGCCCGCGCAGGAGGACTACGACTCGCCGGTCTACGACGCGTTCTGGGAGGCGGCGGTGGAGATCGGCCTGCCCCTCTCCTTCCACATCCTGACCGGACGCGACACGCTGATGCGGACGCGCGGTCCGCGCATGAACAGCTTCCTCTCCATCATCCGCGGTTGCCAGGACATCCTGGGCACGCTGATCCTGGGCGGCGTCTTCGAGCGCCACCCGAGGCTGCGCGTGGTGTGCGTGGAGGCCGACGCGGGCTGGGTGCCGCACTACATGTACCGCATGGACCACGCCTTCAAGCGCCACCGCAACTGGCTCCCGCCGGGCCAGGCGCTCTCGCGGCTCCCCTCGGAGTACTTCCGCGAGCACGTCTACACCACCTTCCAGGACG
>JAKEEX010000742.1 GCA_022616315.1 Myxococcaceae bacterium | reverse complement strand
GCGCTTCGTCGCGGACGCGCGGGGCGAGGTCCGCTTCCACGCAGCCGAGGACGCCTGGCTGGAAGCACGCCACCCGGACTTCACTCCGGGCGCGGCGGAGGTGACCCCGATGGCCGTGGTCGCCAGGGAGGTGGTGGTCCGCCTGCCTCGCCGCGAGGGTCCGCTGCCCCTGGCCACCGCGTCGCTCGCGGGGCGGGTGGTGGACGCGGCCGGAGGTCCGGTGGCGGGCGCGGCGGTCCACGCGTCCCTGCCGTTGAACGCTCCACCTTCCCGCGCCGACGCGGTCCTTCCCGAAGCGCTCACGGACGAGGACGGACGCTTCCGCCTGGAGTCGCTGGCGCCGGGACTCTACGACGTCACGGCGTGGCGCGCGGAGCTCGCACCTGCACGGCTCGAGGGAGTGGCCGCAGGGAGAGAGGACCTCGTGCTGACGCTGCGCGAGGGCGTGCGCCTGGAGGGCACGGTGCGCGACGTCGCGGGCACTCCCATCCCCTCCTTCACGCTCAGCGTGCAGCGACGGGTGGGCCCTCTGCAGCGCACGGGCTGGGCAGAGCAGGCGGTGGTGGATGCGGAGGGCCGCTACGTCCTGCGCGGCCTCCTGCCCGGCAGCTACGCGGTGCAGGTGGCGGCGCATGGCCACGCTCCAGCGGAGCGCGCCCTGGAGGTGACCGAGGGCGCGAGCAGCCCCCTCCGCGCGGACTTCACCCTGTCCGAGGGGGCCCGCCTGTCCGGCCAGGTGGTGGAAGCGAAGACGGAGAAGCCGCTGGAGCGCGCACGCATCCAGGTGGAGGGGCTCCTGGGCGGTGGGTCGCTCGCCGTGCGCTTCGATGCGCTCACGGATGCGCAGGGAACCTTCTCCCTCTCCGGGCTCGCGCCGGGCGAGATGTCCCTCTACGTGGCCGCGGACGGCCACCACCACCGCATCCTCTCCGGCATCGCGGTTCGCGAGGGCGCGCCTGCGTTCCAGCGCATCGAGCTGCGCCCCGTGAAGGAGGGGGAGTCACCGCAGCTCGAGCTGGTGGGCATCGGCGCCGTGCTCTCGGCACGCGAGGATGCGCTCGTGCTCGGTGAGGTGCTCGCAGGGGGCGGCGCGGCCGAGGCGGGGCTCGTCACCGGGGACGCCATCGTGAAGGTGGACGGCGTGCCGGTGGTGGAGCTCGGATTCCAGACCGCCGTCCAGCGCATCCGCGGCCCGGAGAACAGCCGGGTGCTGCTCGGCGTGCGTCGCCCCGGCACCGCCGAGGTGGTGGACGTTCCGGTGACGCGGCGGCGCATCCAGCTGTAGACGCGAGCGACTCGAACCTCCACCCCTCCGGCCGAAGCCATGTCGGAAGGCCGCCGTAGCGTCAGCTCCGGGCGGGGTGGGGCATGGGCGACGGCGGGACGGGGACGGTGGGCGCAGTGCGCCCGGAGTGCGGGGGCGTGTACCGGCGAAGGCAGCCGGAGGGGACGCTGCTGTACCGGGCAGTGCAGCAAAACCTGGCGACAAGGCTTCTCCCTCCAAGCCAACACCCACTTCCACGCGAATGACAGGGAGGGACTGGAGCGGCTGTGCCGCTACGGCGCCCGGGGCGCCCTCGCGCTGGAGCGCTTCGAGGAGGCGAAGGACGGGCGCATCGCCTACCGCATGAAGCGGCCCATGCCGAACGGCACGACGCACCTGCTCTTCACCGAGATGGAGCTACTCCGCCGTGTGGCCAGTTTGGTGCCGACACCCGCAGCAGACTACCCCAGGTGCGGTAGCAGCCGCTGAATGGGTGACCATCACGATGGCGGTCCATCCTCTCCGGGGACGGCGGCTGCG
>JAKEEX010000741.1 GCA_022616315.1 Myxococcaceae bacterium | reverse complement strand
GTGTGCCCGCGCGCGGGCTTCAATGCGTGGGCGGTCCGGCCCCTCTCCCACCAGGCACAGGCGCAGCGGCCGCTCCAGGCGCCGGGAGGCACGGGCCAATGCCTCGGGCAGCAGGGCGCCCCCTTTCAGCTCCGTCAATCGCCCGACCAGGAGGACCAGGCCTCGCTCCACGCGCTCGGTGCGGAGGGAGCCGTCCGGTTCGGCCTCGGTGAAGAACGGGACGGTCTGGACCTGGTCGGCAGGAACGCCATGCCGAAGGTACTCGGCGCGCATGTGCCCACTGGCAACCAGCACTCGCTGGTAGCGCCGCACGAGCGCCAGCCGCAGGCGCTGGAGCTGGTAGAGGCTCCATGCCGTCCGCGGGTTCCTCCCGCCACACCCGTGGGGCAGGTAGTGCAGCAGACACGCGGGCCCCAGGACGCGCGCGCAGGGCCGCGACGTGGGAAAGCTCCATCGCTTCGTCCCGCTGATGCACGTGCCGCGGTAGTTGTGCGCGACGAGCACCGCCGGCGCCACGTCGAGGAGCTGCGCCTCGGCCTCCGTGTCCGTGAGCCCGTGCTGGAAGACGACGTCTGGCCTCCAGGCTCGAACCTGCTCCAGCACCTGCGCGCGCGAGGCGTCCTCCAGCGTCCAGCGGGGGACCGACGCGGGCAACGCGCCGTCGAGACGCTCCGGCCCCGCTCCCGGCGTGAAGCCGTAGAGCAGGGCCAGCTCGGCCCCGGAGGCCGCAAGGCGAGGCAGAACCCCACGCAGGTAGACCTCCGCTCCCCCCAAGACCGCCGGCGTGTCGGTGACGACGAGGACGCGCATCCTGCTCCCCTTCCAACGACGGGACTCCAGCGACGGCTCACGCCCGTAGGCCCTCAACCCCTCCGGTACCCGCGCATCAGGAAGGTGCCCAGCGCAAAGGGGCTCGCGAGCAGCAGCGCCTGGGCAAGCCCGCGCGGTGACAGGCGTCGCGACCAGGGGTGATGGCGGGAGACATAGAGACGGCGGGCCAGTCCTAGGTCCCCTGCGCGCAAGGCGTTGCTGATGGCGGCGGGCGCGTGTTGCTGAAGCCGCTCGTCCCGCACGGCCTCCAGTCCTTCGGGGACGCAGAGCGCCTCGAGGAGGAGATAGGCGGACATTGGGGCGTTGTTCGAGCCGGCCCGCGAGACGGACGTCTCCGACAGGCGATAACGCGCGGTGTCCTCACCGAGGAACCAGAACCCCCGAAACCGGGAAGCGAGCCTCAGCCCGAAGTCGTAGTCGCAGGCATCCCCCACCTCTTCCCGGCTCCGGTAGCCGGTGCTCCGTGCGGCCTCGGTCCTCACCATGTACCCGTCGTTGGGGAACTGCGCGACGAGCGCCGCCCACAGCTCGGACCCCTGGAGGCCCACGTGCTCGGCGGTTCGGAAGTGCCACCGGTTGAGCGCCTCGGACTCCAGCACCCCGCCTCCAGCGGTCATCAGCTGCTGCCTCCCGTACGCCGCGGTGAGGTCCGGGACACACTCCCAGCATGCCGCCATGGAACGGACGGCGTCGGGGAGCAGGGTGTCGTCGTCATGGAGGAGCACCAGGCGCGTCCCCCGCGCCAGGCCGAGCAGGCGGTTGACGTTTCCGCTTTGTCCGAGCGCGCGCGCATTGCGGACGTAGCGCAGCCGGCGGTCTCCCAGGTCGCGCAGCACGCGCTCGGAGCGGTCGTCATTCGAGTCGTCACCGACGATGACCTCGACGTCCCGGTAGCTCTGCCGAAGTGCGGACTCCACCGCTTCGAGCAGAAGCTCCGGCCGGTTGCGGGTGGGGATACAGATGGAGACGAGGGCCGTCACGGAAGCCCCCTCCGCGCTCCGTCCCGCTGCTCACGGAGGAGCTCCTGGTAGGCAGTCAGGACGGTGTGCGCGTGCGCCTCCCACCGGAAGCGCGCGGCGCGTGCAAGACGCGTGGCCAGGGGGATGGCGGGAGCTCGCGCCTCCAGGAGGCCGCACACCGCGTCCACCCAGCGCTCCACCTGCGCGACGGGCGCGAAGTGGACGGCCTCTCCACCCACCTCGCGCAGGACGGGCAGCTCGCTGGCAACCACCTCCGCACCG
>JAKEEX010000740.1 GCA_022616315.1 Myxococcaceae bacterium | reverse complement strand
GTGTCCACCTCGGTGCCATCCGCCAGCACGAGCCGCGCTCGCTCCAGCGTGTGGTACGCGTTCTCCTCCACGCCGCAGCACATGCCGCTCGCGTTGTTGGCGAGGATGCCACCCAGCGTGCAGCGGTCGATGGACGCGGGGTCCGGCCCGATGCGCCGTCCGAAGGGGCGAAGCGCCGCATTCACCCGCCCACCGAACACCCCCGGCTGCACCCACACCCGCGCGCCATCGTCCTCCACGCGGAAGCCGCGGAAGTACCGCGACACGTCCACCAGGATGCCGTCCGTGACGGCCTGCCCTGAGAGGCTCGTCCCCGCACCCCGGAAGACGAGCGGGAGCCGCACCTGCCGCGCGAACGCGAGAAGACGCTGCACCTCCTCCACCGAGCGAGGCAACACCACCGCCTTCGGCACCAGTCGGTAGAACGACGCATCACTCGCACGGGCGATGAGCGCGTGAGGATGCGTCATCACGCGCGCAGGCTCGAGGAGGGCCTCGAGCCCGGCGCGCAGGGCCTCCGGCGTCACGCGTGGGAGATGCGGGTGCCGAGCACCTGGAGGAACTTCGAGAGCCACGCAGCGTGGGCCGGCCACGCGGGAGCGGTGACGAGGTTGCCGTCCACGATGGCCTCGTTGGTGGCGATGGTGACGAACTCACCTCCGGCGGCCCGCACCTCGGGTGCCACCGCGGGGTAGGCGGAGACACGCCGGCCACGCACCACGTCCGCCGCCGTGAGCACCTGGGCCCCGTGGCAGATGCACGCGATGGGCTTCTTCGCCTGCGCGAAGTGCCGCGTCATCTCGAGGACGCGCTCGTTGAGGCGGAGGTACTCGGGCGCCCTCCCTCCGACGATGACCAGGGCGTCGTAGTCCTGGGGCTTCACATCCTTGAAGGTGGCGTTGAGCGCGAAGTCGTGCCCCCGCTTCTCCGAGTACGTCTGGTCCCCCTCGAAGTCGTGGATGGCGGTGCGGATCTTCTCCCCCGCCTTCCTGTCCGGGCACACTGCGTGGACCTGATGGCCCACCATCTGTAGCGCCTGGAACGGAACCATCGTCTCGTAGTCCTCAGCATAGTCCCCGCAGAGCATCAGGATCTTCTTTGCCATGACAGACCTCCAGGGCTCCGGGATTGGAGCCGCGGCCAGGGTACCGGCGCGCACGCTGAACCCGCGGACCGCCCGGGAGCCGCACTGTCACGAGCTCTTCAATCCACGCCCCTCAGACTCCCCTCGACGCGCGGCGCACGACGTTCCCACACCCCCACGGGCCATTGCTCTGGCGTGAAGTGCACAGTGGGCCCGGCCCTCCGTCTTGCTGCGCCGGAGCGGCGACACACCGTCACGGAAGTGGACCGCTCGCAGGGGAGGGTGGAGTCGGCAGGACATTCCCGCCCCGAAGGGGGGAAGGAGTGGAGAGCCTGAGACATCCGGGGGGCTGGCGCCCGCTGGCAATCTGTCTCGCAGTCGGTGCGCTGGCCGCACTTGCGTGCCGTCCCGACGAGGGCGGGACGCAGACAGGCGGCGGGTGGTCCACGGGAACACGGGGTCCGGAGTCACCAGCAGGAGCCGACGGTCCCTTCACGCTTCCCCCGTTGCAGGATGGGCTCGACGAGTACGCGCTGGTCATCCCCGAGGCCACGCTCGCGACATTCAACGCCGACCCGAAGGGCGCCCTCGAGCAGCCCGCCACGTTCATCCACCAGGGCAAGAGCCAGCCCGTGATGGCGCGCCTGCGCGGCAACAGCTCGCGCCTGTGGCCGAAGAAGAGCTGGAAAGTGGAGTTCCCCAAGGGCGTGCGCTTCGAGGGACGTGAGGAGCTGAACCTCCTCTCGGAGTGGATGGACGCCTCGCTGATGGTGGAGAAGCTCGGCTACGACCTCCTCGAGGCCATGCGGGTGCCGGCGCCGCGCGGCAGGTACGTTCGGCTCGTCATCAACGGGAAGTACCAGGGCATCTACCTGGAGCTGGAGAACGTGGACCAGCACTTCGCCGCGGCACACGGCTTCGCGGACGACGACGTCACCATCTACCGCTGCGGGATGAAGAACTGCGAGATGAAGACGTGGCTCGCCCCCTACCAGGAAGGCTGGGAGAAGAAGACGAACGAGAAGGAGGGGGACGAGGACATCCGCGCGTTCGAGCGGCTCGTGAACTTCACACCCGAGCCGGAGCTGCCCGCGGCGCTCGAGCGGAGCTTCGAGCTGGAGGCGTACCTGCGCAACCTCGTGCTGGACGCGCTCCTCTCCAACTACGCCATCGAGGACTCGCAGAGCTTCATGGTGCACGACCGCGTGACGGGGCGCTGGTCCTACGTGCCGTGGGACCTGAACAACGCCACCAGCCGCTACACACCGGGAACGAAGGTGGGCGAGGGCGCGAACGTGGAGCACCCGCTCGTCGTCTTCAGCCTGATGGACGCGTGGGTGGGCAAGCGGCTCCAGGAGCGCCTCGACGACTCGCAGGACGCAGGCTGGTTGCCCATCTTCTCCAACCTCGCCACACGCGTGGCGCTGCATCCCGAGCTCGAAGGGCGGCTGCTCGCGCTGCTGGAGCGGGCGCTCTCGGAGCTCTTCACGGTGGAGGTGCTCTTCCCGCGCATCGACGCGATGCAGGCGCTCCTCGCGCCGCACCTGGGAGGCGAGCACAGCGCCGTCCCCGTCTACGAGGAGCGCCACTCCGACCCGCGGCTGTCCTTCCCGGAGAAGTTCGCGGACGGGGCGCGCTTCCTGAAGGAGTACGTGACCCGGCGCCGCAACTTCCTGCGAAAGGAGCTGGAGCGCCTGCGGGCACCGCTGGGTGGCGTCAAGCTCGAGGCGTTCGACCCCGTCGGGGGCTGGGTGGAGCTGCGCAACCGGGGCGAGACGCAGGCGCTGACGGCGGGGCTCGTGCTCACCACGGACCTGAGGCGCGCGGGCGCGAAGAACGTGCCGGCGCGGGTACTGTGGCCCGGCCAGTCGGTGCGCTTCACCGCGGCGCAGCTCGGGCTCACCTTCGCCCCGGAGGGTGAGCTGGGCCTGTTCGATGGACTGAGTGCCGTGGGAGTGCTCGACGTCCTCTTCTACGGCCCGCTCCCCCCGGGACGCTATTACGCCCGGAGCCGCGAGGTTCCAGAGCGATGGGAGTCGCGTTGACGGCCGTGGATGTCTCCAGTGCCCGACAGTGCGTCGGGGCGTCGAGTGCACCCACCCGTCTGATTTCGGTCGTTCTTCGCGGGGCGTCGTGGAGTCGAAGCTGGGCCCGCCGGCCCGCTTGCTCCCATTCGCGGCTCCGTGAGATGCCCTTCCCCGAGGGGCGTGCCGCTCGTCCGGAGGGGAAGAGGTGGTGGGACCGGAGCCCGCCTGCACGCCCGGCACGGCGTCCTCACCTTGTCCCGAAGGGACGGCCTCGGTCTCGCGCAGTCCGCGGCGAGGACGGCGCCAACAGGCTTCAGGGCGCAGAACAGGAGAGACGCGATGGCCCGCGTGGAAGATCTCGAGGTGGGGATGACCGTCTACAGCGCGGATGGGCACCGGCTGGGCCGCGTGCTCGCGGTCGCATACAGCCAGTTCCAGGTGGAGAAGGGGCTCGTCTTCCATCGCGACTTCCTCGTCAACTTCGGCGACGTGGCGGACGTGCGCGGCCGCCAGGTGCTGCTCCGCCAGAAGAAGGACGACATCCCGGGCGTCGAGGGTGGCTTCGCGGACAAGGGGTATTCGGACCGGGGCCTCGCCGGTGACCGTGGGACGGTGCCCCTCGCGGGTGTGGGCGCGGGCCTGGCTCCTCACCTCGGGGCGCCCACGAGGTGGCCAACCGTGACGCCTGGAGAGCTGCCCCAGCGCTTCACGGAGCGCGCATTCGACGAGGACGACGAGCGACTGGGCACGCCGGACCCGCACGGGTACGCGCCCCTCTGACGGAGCACCGACGTCGTTGGCGTCCGTATGACGACGCTCCCCGCACTCCCCGCAGCGCTCGTGCTCGAGCGGGAACTCGCTCCCGGGCGCACGTACCTCGTCAGGGACCGGAGGTCCGCGGGCCTCATGGTGCTCAAGCGCTGCGCTGCGGAGCGCAGGAGGCTCGAGCCCCGGCTGCGTGCACTCCCCCGCGCCGCCACGAGCCACCTGGTCGCCGAGCGCGAGCTCCTGGAGCTCGGCGGCTTCCTCTTCAGCCTTCGTCCTTACGTCGGGGGCGAGACCCTCCGCGCTGTCCGCGCGCCGCTGGAGTCGCGGGGGCTCGCGCGAACGGTGGAGCTCCTCCAGGGTGTTGCAGCCGCACTCACGATGCTGCACAAGCGGGGCCTCGCACACGGCAGGCTCCACAGCCGCAACGTCGTCGTGGACGCGCGCGGGCAGCCGAGGCTCATCGACTGCCTCGACCCGAGCACTCCGCTTCCGCCAGCAGGGGAAGCGCCGGAAGGAGAGACCGCGGAGCTCAGCGCCGCGCCCGAGCAGCTCCGCGGCGACGCTCCGAGCTCACGGAGTGACGTCTACGCGCTCGGGCTCCTCACCTTCGAGCTCGTCACGGGACGCCACCCATTCACCGGGGACACACCGCTGGAGCTCACCCGCCGCGCGCTCTACGAGGAGGTCTTCTTCTCCCTGGAGGAGGAACAGCGTCTCCCCGCGGGCGTCGTGGCCCTCGTCCAGAAGGCGCTCGCGAGGAAGCCGCACCATCGCTTCTCCAGCGCCGCGCGCATGGCAGCGGGTCTCCGCAGCCTCACGCTCGCGACAGCGACAACAGCGCCCCTTCCTCTCCAAGACGCACCATCCCCGCCTCCCGTGGAATCCCACTCCACTCCTCCCGTGGACGCCCACGCCCCTCCTCCCCTGGAAGCGCACTCCCCTCTCCCCCTGGGAGAGGGACAGGGTGAGGGGGCTGTGAATCCCCTCTTCACCCTCTCCCTCACCGCCACCACAGCCCGGATCCGTGGAGCACTCCACCGCACGGGCACCACGGCGGAGCTCCTGGCCCGCACCGCATTCGAGCGCTGGTGGCGCACCCACCCACGCATCCGTGTGGGTGCACCCGTGCTCGCAGGCGTGGCCCTCTTCACCCTCCTCGTCGGGGTGCAACGACACCAGGGCCGAGCCCTGGAGCACCAGGTCGAAGAGCTTCTCGAGCGCAACGAAACGGCGCGTGCCCGCGAGCTCCTTCTCGCGGAGCAGCGCCGAGGAGAGGACGACGTCACGGTGGACAAGCTGCTCGGAGACGTCGCCTGCGCGCGCGGAGACGGTGACGAGTGCCTGCACCAGTACCGGAAGGTGCTGGAGCGCTCTTCACAGTACGACTCGGACGCGCGCCTGCAACGCAACACGCTCGCGCTGATGGACCGCGCGGACCGCCGCTGGCTCGTGGCCCAGGTGGCAGCGAAGCTCGAGGACGTGGACGACGCGCTCGAGGCGGACACGTTGAGCGAGCACTACTGGAAGCGCTGGAACGCAGTCCGCGCCCTCGAGGCGCGTGGTGCCGGGGACCGCATCCCCTACGGAGTCGTGTACGCCCTGGACGTGCTGCACGCGGGCAGCTGCGCCACGCGGCGGGCGGCGCTCGCGCAGCTGGCGCAGCTCAAGGACCCGGAGTCGCTCCCTCACCTCCAGAGGGCCCGCGAGAAGTCCTCGGGCTTCCTGTTCGGCGACACGTGCGTCGGAGGAGACCTCGAGCGCGTCATCCGGGAGCTCGAGTCGGCACGGTGAGAGGGGAGAGGCGTCCGCGTTCAGAAGACGTGGCTCAGCGAGCATCCCGCATCGAAGCGCAGGTACGCATCTCCCATCCGCGAGAGGGACGCACCCACGCCGGCTTCGAGCCTGTCGGCCAGTACGAAGCTCCCGGAGAAGCGCACCTGAGCACCGGGCAGGAAACCACCGGCGCCGGTGTGCAGCAGCTGGTACTGCAAGGAGGGTCCGCCACTGAGCTCCACCGAGAGGCTGCGCTCCACGGCGCGCTGCACCGTCAGCCGCGGCGTCTGAACCAGGTGCAGCGCGGGGCTGAAGTACCCGCCCGCGTCGAGCGCCGACGCGTCGAAACCGTAATGCGAGAGGGTGGCCTCGTACCCGACGGCGAGCCTCCACGGCGCGCTCGTCACGAACGCGAGCTCCGCGGCCGCATCCAGTCCGAGCTGCAGGTTGACGGGCACCCCGGCCCCACCCACGAGCCCCGCCAGCGGCGCCGCCCACGCGCGCCACGGCCCCCACTGCTTCTCCACGTGCAACCCGAGCGCGTTCGTGCTCACGGCACCCGCGCCGAGCCCTGCCCCCGGACCCACCATGGCCCGGAAGGAGTCGGACCGCGGCTCGCGCTCGAAACGTCCGCGGACCACGTGGTCCTCTCCCCGCTGCTCGAATTCGGCACGCGCGCGGAGGGCCTCCGCTCCGGGGCGCACGGTGTGGTACCCCAGCTCCAGCCGGCCGCGCTGGGTGGGGGAGACGCGGACCTCGCTGCCCACCGAGAAGAACGCTCCCGCAGCGGTCCGGGACTGAGGCCCCCAGTAGCTCTCGAAGCCCGCCTCCGCGGAGAGGGTGACGAACGGGGAGACGTCCATCCGACCCCGCGCGGGGATGCGCAGCCCCACGAGCCCGAAGTAGTCCCCTGGCTGCACGAGGAGCGAGAAACCACCCCCGGCGCGCGGCTCCCGTCCACTCTCCAGGTTCTCCTCGAACTCGCGCAGGTCGGCCCGCTGTCCGCCGTGCCTGAGGGCGAGCTGGTTGTGCTGCAGCGCGCGGTCCGCGTTGCCGTTCCATGCGTAGGCACGCGCGAGTCCCTCGTGGGCCGCCGCGTTCTTCGGCTCGTTCGCCAGGACGCGCTGGTACTGCGCGATGGCCGCGTCGCTGGAGTCCTTGCGCGCGCCGAGCATGCGCGCGTACTTCATCCGCACGGCACCGTTCTTCGGCTGCTCCTCCACGAGGGATGCATACCGGGCGAGCGCCTCGTCCCGCTGTGACTCGTCCGCGGCGAGCAGGTCCGCATACAAGAGCCGCGTCTGGAAGTCCGAGCGTGAGCCCATCACGCGCTGGAGCTCCTCACGTGCCTCGGCGCTCCGGCCAGGGTCGCGTGCGAGGACGCGCGCATACTCGAGCCGCAGCGCCCCGTCCTTCGGCGAGCCCTCCACGAGCTTCCGGTATCGCTCGATGGCGTCCCCCGTGCGCCCCGGGTCCTGGGCCAGGAGCCGCGCGTACTGCAGCGAGATGGCGCGGTCCCCAGGGTGCTCGGCCGAGAGTCGTGCGTACTCGTCGATGGCCTCCGCCAGGTGCCGCGCGTCCCACAGGAGCAGCTTGCGGTACTCCTCCTGCAGCGCGCGGTCCCTCGGGCGCTGCCTCACGAGGATGCGGTACTCCGCCAGCGCCTCGTCGAGCGTCGCCTTGTCCCTCGCGAGGAGCTTTGCGAGCGCGTGCCGCTCCTCCGGCACGTCCTTCCTCGCGAGGCCCATCCGGTAGTAGGCGATGGCGTCGTCGCGGCGATAGGCGTAGCGGGACCAGCCGAGGAAGCGCGCCTGCTTGAAGGCAATCTCCGCGTCGTCGTGGTGGTGCGAGAGGAAGCGGTCGTACGCGGCGATGGCCTCGTCGGTCTGTCCGTTCGCCTCGCACGCCACACCGAGGCCCCGCAGCGCCTCTCGGTGGGAGGGGTTCTCTTCGAGCACCTTGCGGTACGCCTCGATGGCCGCCTTGTAGTTGCGGATCTCCATGTTGGAGCGTGCGCGGAACAGGTACCACTGCTCCGACAGCCCGGCCCTCGCGGGCCCTGCAGCGAGGGTGAAGAGCAACGCGAGCACGCTCAGCACCCTTCCTCTCTCCCGCTGGGAGAGGGTCAGGGTGAGGGCCTCATGCGGCGAGGTAGGCATGGGGGCGGAGCTCCTCTGTCAGTCCTGGCACGAACTCGAGGCCCACGCGGTAGACGCCGGGGAAGCGTCTGCTCTGGTGGACGACACGCGCCCAGCGCACCGGCTGGCCGGGCCCGAGGATGGGCAGCGCTCCCTCCACCGGCAAAGGTGCGCCGAACACGAGGAGCCCCACTCCGCGCTCGGACCGGTCCCTCATCCACAGGGTCCGCGCACCTTTGGGGTGCACGCACCGCCAGCGCTGCAGCGTGGCCTCGCGCGGAGCGCCACGGCGATGGTGCGCGTCACCTCGCAGGGAGCGGGCGATGCCCGTGAGGAAGTGCCACGTGAGGACGAGGCTGCTGCGCGTGTGTGTCTCATGCGCGCGCGCCCACGCCTCCGCCGGGGAGAAGAGCAGTCGAACGAGCGCCCGCGACTCCTCGACGGACGGAGAGGGGAAGTGGAAGGCGCAGCGGACCTTGCGCCCCGCGCGCTCGTTGTAGACGAGTCGCGCCCGAAGGCAGGGCCCTCCCTCCGTGAAGCGCACCTCCACCTCGCGCGGGATGGGCCGATAGGCCTCCAGCAGGAGCGAGATGCCGGACAGGCTCACGTCCAGAGTCTCCACCCGGAGGTGGAAGCCATCGCTCGTCACCTCCACGGGGAGCGCGCGCCTGAGCCTCTCCTCGGCCCGCCGCTGCGGACTCTCCCACGCGATGAGCAGCGCCACCGCGAGCTGCACGAGGTTCGCGCACGCCCACAGGAGGTTGAAGAAGTACGCGTCCTTCTCGATGCCGAAGTAGTGGAACTCGAAGAAGCCCTTCACCACCGCGCCGAGCGTCACCAGCGCGGCCACGAGCGTGAGGGTGCTGGAGGCCACGTCGAAGCGGCGCCTGTCGGAGGTGACGCCCTTGGGAGTGACCTTGAACCCCAGGGACTTCGGCAGGAGCATGCTCAGCATCCCGCGCACGAGCGTGAAGCTCACCGCCATCTCGTAGAGGCTGCCCCAGAAGAGGCGGGGCCAGCCGGGGAGCAGGGCACGGTTGATGAGCGGCAGCACCACCACGTAGGGCAGGACGTATGCCATCAGCACCGACACGTCCGCGAACAGCGGGTGCAGGTGGAACAGCAGGAAGTAGAGCGGCGTCGCCCAGAACACCACGCGCGCAAGCGGGAAGAGGAAGTAGTAGAGCGAGGCGAAGTACCCCACCCGGTGGCGCAGCGGCAGGCCGCGGCAGAAGAGGGGGTTGTCCTTGAAGAGGATCTGCAGGCACCCCTGCATCCACCGCTGCCGCTGCACGAGGTAGCCGGAGAGGTTCTCGGCCGAGAGCCCCACGGCGAGGTCCCTGTCCACGAAGTGGGAAGTCCACCCCGCCGCGTGCAGGTGCTGGCTGGTGTGGATGTCCTCGGTGATGGACAGGAGCTTGAAGCCGCCGAGCCCCTCCATGGCCTTCCTGCGGAACACCGCACCGCTGCCCACGAAGAACGAGCCGCCCCAGGAGTCACGCCCGCCCTGGATGGCGTGGTTGAACATGTCCTGCTCGTTGGGGACGGCGGGCCCGGCGCGGAGGGCGCGCTGGAAGATGTCCTGGTTGTAGAAGTGGTGGGGCGTCTGGATGAAGCCCACCTTCGCGTCGGAGAAGTAGGGGACGGTCTCCTCGAGGAAGCTGTCCACCGGCAGGTGGTCCGTGTCGAAGACGACGAGCAGCTCGCCGTCGGTGAGCGTCATGGCGTTGTTGAGGTTGCCCGCCTTGGCGTGCTTCTTCGGGCCGCGGATGTAGCGGGCGCCATGCTCCTCGGCGAGCTGCTTCACGGACTCCCGGTGGCTGTCGTCGCACACATGAAGCTGCTTCTTCGGGTAGCGGATGGCGGTGGCCGCGGTGAGCGTCTTCTCGAGGATGTCCAGCCCCTCCGAGTAGATGGGGATGAAGATGTCCACCGTGGGCAGCGGCTCGGGCATGGCCCGCATCACCGGCGGAGGCTTCGGCCTCGTGCCCACCTGCAGCACCAGGAGCGCCACGGTGGAGAAGCTGTAGGCCTCCGCGAGCCACAGCGCGATGCTGATGGTCGGGCCGAGTGTCTCGAAGAAGTTCAGGGTGGTCGTCACCCGCCAGTGGAGGTAGCGGAGGGCGAGGGTGAAGGCGCAGGCGAGGAACACGCGCTTCATCCACCGGCTCCTGCGGGCGAGTGGATAGAGGCCCACGGTGACGCCGAACAGCACCCACGGGAAGTGGGTCGCGAAGCCGGTGAAGTCGAAAGGGCGGAGGAACCCCAGGAACTCGTCGTGGTGGCGGACCACGTCCAGCTCGAACGCGCGGCCGAACCACAGCCAGTTGTGCAGGTAGTACGGCGTGTCCGTCCCCGCGAGCGCCTTCTCCCAGAGCGCGTCCAGCTTCTCGTGACGGAGGGCCTCGGCCAGCGGCGGCAGCTCCACGCGCGCGAGCGCCTGGACGGTGGCCATGTGCGGCAGGCCCTCGAGCTCCGACAGGGGCCTCCCGGCCGTGGTGTAGCGGTCGAGGATGCGCCCGCGCGCGCGGTACTCCTCTTCGAAGAAGGCGAGCATCCGGCGCCGCAGCTCCTGCTCGGGGCGGGAGAACCACTGCGCGTCCACCGCCATGCGCCACAGGAGGGGCACCGAGTCGTAGCCGGAGGGGCTCTCCTTCCCGCCTGGCGGAGCGAGGAGCAGCTCGCCGTTGCGGCGGTCCACGAAGACGAGCTCGGGCGGCAGGCGCACGCCCTTGTCGAAGTACAACCAGCGCAGGACGTCGTACGAGCTCGTCACGAGCGACTGCCACGGGTGTCGCGCGTCCACCCCGGCGAAGACCTCGTACGCGTAGGGCGCGAAGTAGGCGACGTGCAGCGTGGGGTAGGTCTCACCCGGAGCCCAGTTCCCCGCACTGACGAAGTGGCGTGTCCCGAGGTGGAGGATGTCCTTCTTCCAGATGTCGTCGAGGACGGCCAGCGCCTCCTCCTGGTAGGCGGGCTGGGAGAAGCGCCGGGAGGCGAGGATGAGCGCGAGCGCGACGTCCACGTCGGCATCCGTCGCCGAGTTCGCGTCGAGCACCTGGTCCTTCCACTTCCAGGCAAACAGCTTGTCGCCGCGGACCTGGAGGTGGTGTCGCGTCCAGCGCCAGACGCTCTCGAACGTCCAGGGGTCGTTCGCCCAGACGGCGCGCAGCATCGCGTAGCTCTGGCCTTCGGACGTGGTGATGTCGCCCTCGTCCAGGCTGACGACGCGGCCGTCGCGGATGTACGTGAACTTGTAGAAACTCCAGAGCGCAGAGAGCTCGTCGAGCTGCCGATTCCGCTCTGCCTTCGCGCTGCTGCCGGGGATGACGGCGCCCACGCACGAGCAGAGAGCCAGCAGGAGGGCGAAGCGGAGGACCATGGCCAGGGTGCCGGGCTCGGGGATGAGACGGGTCCTCGGTACCTCTCCCGCGCGCGAAGCGTCCATGTGCGCTTCGGCCTCCGTTCATTCCCCTACGGAGACGCCGACGCGGCCACCTCGCTCAGCAGGTTGAAAGGCCCTCCATTTCGCACCCACGCGAGCTGTTCCTGCGAGCGCACGAGCAGAGCGCCCGCGAAACCCATGGCGTTGACGTTGATGTCGTGGACCGCCGCGCGCGCCCTGGGCACCACCAGCATCCAGTCCCGCGTCGCGAGCAGGTTGTCCGGAGTCCCCTCCGCGCCGACGCCGAGCGCCGTACGCAGCGCCCGGTAGGCCGCGGCCAGCTGCATCGCCGACTCCGACTCGGAGGCTCCCTGAAGTCTGAGT
Source organism: Myxococcaceae bacterium (assembly GCA_022616315.1). GTDB lineage: Bacteria > Myxococcota > Myxococcia > Myxococcales > Myxococcaceae > JAKEEX01. Next base: position 483 of record JAKEEX010000740.1, on the reverse strand, counting down.
CCCGTCAACGCATGTGCAAACCCGAGAGCGGCTGACCGACTCACCTGCCCCGGTGCTGGCGGCGGGGACAGCAGCACCTCCACCGGAGCACGCAATCTCCCGGGCCCGAGCGGCGGGACGAGCTGAAGGTGCTTGTGCCGCTGGCTGGCACCCGCCACCTCCCCCGCGTTGTAGAAGGCCAGCCCGTCGACACCCGCGAGGCACCATGCGAGCGCCGCGAAGTCCGCCTCCGTCAGCGCGGACTCCTGCTCCTCGTAGTCGCGGGTGACGAGGAGCAGGTGGTGAGGCACCACGGGGAACTTGTTGAGCAGGCAGAGGTGGGTGGGGGACACGTCGCCGACGACGAGCGCCGGCTCGGGCTCGGCGAAGGGGTTGCGCCGGGCACCGGGGCGCTCCTTCTCCGCACGGGCCTGCTCCGCGTCCGGAGGACGACGCAGCACCCGCACCTGGAATTGCACCCCGCCGTCCTCCACCGTGGTGCAT